>JAIXVE010000256.1 GCA_027483175.1 Verrucomicrobiaceae bacterium
GGAGAACAAAGCCAAAATGGCCGCAAGAATCCCGCTCACCGACGCCGATCGCCTCCCGTGGCTCCAGCACCTCCGCTCCCAAGTCATCGACTCCACCCCCCAAGGCCGCACCACGGTCCTCGCCTGCTCCGCACTCAAAGCCTCCTACCGCCACCTCCTCACCGCAGGCACCGGCCCCGACGTCCGCATCGTCTTCCTCCACGGCTCCAAGGAACTGATCGCCTCCCGGCTCGCCGCTCGCTCCGGCCACTTCATGCCTCCAGACCTCCTCACCTCCCAGTTCGCCACGCTCGAACCCCCATCCCCCGCCGAAGCCATCGTCATCCCCATCGACGCCGACCCCCAGTCCCTCGCCTCCCAAGCCCATCGCGCCCTCCTTTCACCCCATTCCTCGCCTCCCGCTCCCGAATCCATCAACCTCCGCTCCCCCGAAAACGTAGGTTTTGTGCCGGATTCCACCCCGGAATCCACCAAATCGGAAAAAATCCTTTGAGCGCCCACGCGCGCCGCTCTAAGCACTCCTCAGCTATTTCTCTCCAAACCCCGTTCCTCATCAATTTTATGTCCCTGGTCGCTAAAGGTCTCGAAGGTGTCGTCGCCAATGAATCCCGTCTCAGCGATGTCGACGGTGCCAACGGCAAGCTCTGCTACCTCGGCTACTCCATCGACGATCTCGTCGCCAACTGTACCTTCGAGGAAGTCGTCTACCTCCTCCACAACAGCAAGCTCCCCAATCGCTCGGAACTCGCCGCCTTCACCGACAAACTCCGCTCCCACCGCCACCTCCCAGCGGAAGTCACCAGCTTCATCAACTCCCTCCCCAAGGACGCTTCCCCCATGAACGTCCTCCGCACCGGGGTCTCCCTCCTCGGGGTCCTCGACCGCCGCGGCGATGACCAGAACCGCGCCCTCAACGAGGAACGCGCCCTCGCCATCTGCGCCCAGGTCCCCCTCATCATCGCCGCCTACCACAACCACCGGACCGGCCAACCCATGCCACCCATCCGCTCCGACCTCAGCGAGGCAGGTAGCTTCCTCTGGCTCATCACCGGCAAAGAACCCGGCGCAGAAGCCACCCGCACGCTCGACGTCGCCTACATCCTCCACGCCGACCACGGCATGAACGCCAGCACGTTCTCCGCCCGCGTCACCGTCGCCACCCTCAGCGACATGTACTCCGCCATCACCAGCGCCGTCGGAACCCTCAAAGGCCCCCTCCACGGCGGTGCCAACGAGGGCGTCATCCACATGCTCCAGGAAATCGGCGACGAAGACAAGGTCGACGCATGGGTCGAAGAACGGCTCGTCAAAAAGGAAAAAATCATGGGCATCGGCCACCGCGTCTACAAGGTCCTCGACCCACGCGCCCCGCACCTCCAGAAAATGGCCATCCAGCTCACCCAGGAACTCGGCGAACCCAAGTGGATCCGCATGAGCGAACGCATCGCCCAGATCATGCGCGAACGCAAAGGCCTCAACGCCAACGTCGACTTCTACAGCGCCACAGTCTATTACAGCCTCGGGATCCCCACCGACCTATTCACCCCCATCTTCGCCATCAGCCGCGCCGCCGGCTGGACCGCCCAGGTCCTCGAACAACTCGAAGACAACCGGCTCTACCGCCCGCTCACCGAATACACCGGCCCAGTCCCCCCTCAGCCGATCACCCCGATCGATCAACGCTGATCCCCTCTCCCTCGCACCGCTCCCATGAACGGTGACCCAGACCTCCCGGTCGTCTCCCTGCCGGTCAGCTCCCTCGTGTCCCAAAACGGCCACGTCTCCCTCGCCGACCCACTCCCAGACGCCGTCGCCGTCGAAGCCCCACTCGAAATCCGCGTCGACGGCCGCTCCATCGCCGTCATCATGCGCAGCCCCGGCCGCGACCGCGAACTCGCCGCCGGCTTCCTCCTCTCCGAAGGGGTCATCACCTCCCCGGCCGATCTCTTCGAGGTCTCCCTCTGCCCCTCCGCCACCCAGGGAGCCAGCGTCGTCGATGTCCTCGTCTCCTCCCCAGACAAAATCGACTTCGACCGGCTCACCCGCCACGTCTTCACCGCCTCCAGTTGCGGCATCTGCGGCAAAACCAGCATGGACGCCGCCCTCGCCGTCCATCCCCCCATCCCCGTCGACCCCTCACCGCTCGTCGACGCCGCCATCCTCTTCTCCCTCCCCGAAAAACAACGCGCCGCCCAAGCCGCCTTCTCCCAAACCGGCGGCCAGCACGCCGCCGCCCTCTTCGACACCTCCGGCAACCTCCTCGCCCTCGAAGAAGACGTCGGCCGCCACAACGCCGTCGACAAAATCTCCGGTGCCGCCCTTCTCGCCAACCACTGGCCTCTCTCCAACTCCATCCTCCTCCTCAGCGGCCGCGCTTCCTTCGAACTCATCCAGAAAGCCCTCGCCGCCCGCATCCCCATCGTCACCTCCATCGGCGCACCCAGCAGTCTCGCCGTCTCCCTCGCCGAATCCGCAGGCATCACCCTCGTCGGCTTCCTCCGCAATCACCGCGCCAATCTCTACTCCCACCCCTCACGTCTCCGCCTCGGGTCTTGACCCAACCTCATCCCGGGTTCATCAAAACCCGACTCGCCTAACCGCCTCAATCTCTCTCTCTCCCATGCCCGGCCTCGGTAGACTCTCCATCCAGTCCAAAATGATCCTGCTGCTCCTCGCAGTCAGCCTCGCCTCCATCGGAGCCATGGCATGGATCAGCTACTCCTCAGGCAAAGACGCCCTCATCCAGGGGGTCCGCAACCAACTCAACGGCATCCGGGTCTCCAAATCCACCGCCCTCCGCACCCGCCTCGAATCCCTCCGCGACCAGATCATCGCGATGTCCGACAGCCAGATCGTCATCGAGGGCACCCGCGAATTCCACAACTCATGGGATTCCCTCAAATCCCTCGCCCTCTCCCCGGCCGAAAACGAAAAACTCGACGCCTTCTACCGCTCCGAATTCATCCCCGCCCTAGCCAAGCACGTCGAAGGCGCCCCCGTCCCGGAACAATACCTCCCCACCGACCCGGTCTCCCGCTACCTCCAGTACCACTACATCGCCGCCAACCCGCACCCCTATCAGAAAAAACAGGAACTCATCTCCGCCCCCGGCGACAAATCCTCCTTCGCCGCCACCCACGCGAAGCTCCAGATGTTCTTCACCAGAGCCGCCCGCATCTTCGGCTTCGAAGACGTCATGATCGTCGACGCAACCACCCTCAATCTCCTCTACACCTATCAGAAAACCACGGAGTTCGCCACCAGCGTCGAAAACGGACCCTACGCCGACACCCGCATGGGCGCAGCCGTCCGCGCCATGCGCACCGCCCGCGACCGCGACAGCTTCAAACTCGCCGACTTCGAACCCTACCGCCCCAGCCTCGGCCTCCCCATGGGCTTCATCATGAGCCCGGTCTTCGACGGCCCCTCCATGTCAGGCATCATGGTCCTCCAGTTCCCCATCGACGAATTCGACCACGTCGCCACCGGCAACTTCCAGTGGCGCGAGGAAGGCCTCGGCGACTCCGGCGAAACCTACCTCGTCGGCCCGGACAAAACCATGCGCACCAACTCGCGCTTCGCCCATCAGGACCCCGCCGCCTTCGTCCGCAATCTCCGCGAAAACGGCTTCAGCCCCAACCTCGCCGACCGCATCGAACGTCAGGGCAATGTCCTCTGCACCATGCCCGTCAACTCGCCCTCCGTCGACCTCGCCCTCAAAGGCAAATCCGGCATCCTCGAAACCGAAGACTACCGCGGCACCCCCGTCCTCAGCTCCTACGGCCCCCTCGAAATGGACTCGCTCCGCTGGGCCGTCATCTCCGAAATGGACCTCGCAGAAGCAGAAGCTCCCGTCCGCTCCCTCGGCCGCAAGGTCATCATGGTCGCCTCAGGCATCGGCATCGCCGTCACCATCATCGCCCTCCTCTTCTCCAGTCTCCTCACAAAACCTCTCCGCATCCTCACCACTGGAGCCAGACGTCTCGGCAGCGGCGAAACCAATGTCAAAGTCAACCTCGGCTCCCATGACGAATTCGGCGAACTCGGCCGCGTCTTCAACGAAATGGCCGACAGCATCCGCTCCCAGAAGGAACAACTCGAATCCCAGGTCCGCGAAAATCAGGAACTCCTCCTCAACATCCTCCCAGCCTCCGCCGTCGCCCAGCGCATGGAAGGCGACGAAAAAGCCAGCCGCCAGTTCGCCGACGTCTCCGTCCTCTTCAGCGAACTCTCCGGCCTCGAAGAATTCGGCGCCGCCTCCGGCGATTCCACCGCCCTCTCCCACCTCGGCGACCTCATCACCGCCTTCGACGAAGCCGCCGAGCGCCTCGGCATCGAAAAAGTCAGAACCATCGGCGGTTCCTATCTCGCCGTCTGCGGGCTCTCCGTCACCAGACCAGATCACGCTAGGCGCATCATCCAGTTCGCTCAGGAAATCGTCCGCATCGTCTCCATCTTCAATCGCGAACACCACGCCGATCTCTCCCTCGCCATCGGCATCAACTCCGGTCCAGTCGTCGGCGGGGTCGTCGGCCGCCGCCGCTTCCTCTACGACCTCTGGGGCGATACCGTCTCCGTCGCCCGTAAACTCGCCGCCGCCCACGGCCCAGCCATCCGCGTCACCAGCCCAGTCCGCGAACGCACCGGCGACCAGTTCAACTTCTCCGGCCCGCTCCGCATCGAATCCGACGGCAAACCCGCCCTCGAAGCATGGTCCGTCGCCCCCTGACCGGTCGCCCTCCCCGCACGCGCCATGATCGCTTTCCTCGACCAAACGCTCTCTAACCTCCGCCCGGCCCTCTTCCTCACGGTCCTCTTCCCGGTCGCCCTCCTCATCACCAGCGAAGCCCTCGCCGCCGCCACCCGCCGCAATAGCATCTTCACCGGTCTCTTCCGCACGCTCCGGAATCTCGTCATCCCGGCCCTCGCCCTCCTCATCTTCGTCCGCCTCGTCCTCGAACTCCCGGAAGACCACCTCGCCACTCGTCTCTCCCAGACCGCCTTCTACCTCCTCCTCCTCTTCGCCATCCTCGGCGTCATCAATGACGTCGTCTTCGTCAAAGCCGCCCCCGGCAGCGACTCATGGCGCGCCCGCGTCCCCAAACTCTTCCGCGATCTCGTCCGCGCCCTCATCGTCGCCCTCGGAGCCATGTTCATCTACTCATGGGTCTGGGGCGGTGAAGTCAAAGGCGCCGTCGCCGCCCTCGGCGTCGGCTCCATCGTCATCGGCCTCGCCCTCCAGGAACCTCTCGGCAATATCGTCTCAGGCCTCATGCTCCTCTTCGAACGCCCTCTCAATGTCGGCGACTGGGTCAAGGCCGAAGGGGTCATCGGCAAGGTCATCGAAATCAACTGGCGCTCCGTCCACATCGAAAGCCCCACCCGCGAACTCCTCATCATCCCTAACGTCTCCCTCTACAAGGGTGCCTTCAGCAATCTCTCCAGACCCACCTCCGTCCGCACCGAGGTCATCGAAATCGGCTTCAGCTACGACGACCC
>JAIXVE010000179.1 GCA_027483175.1 Verrucomicrobiaceae bacterium
GGCTCTCCAGTCTCCGCCGTCGCCCGTGCATTGAATCCTTCCACCGTCACCGGCAATTCCCCAGTCACCTCCTCGGCGTGAACAAACTCATCGTTCCCCGCCGCAGCATAATCCAGCGTGAACGCAATGCTACCCCCCGACGCAAACGTCCCGGGCGTATCCACCGCAATCGCATACGTCGTCCCTGATTGCGCTAGAAAAGTCACCCGCTCATCCCCCGGCTCAGTGCTCTGCACCACCGGAACCAGCGACCCTAGCACACTCCCCGTATACACCGCCAGCCTCGCCGCAAATGCCATCGCACTCCCGTCCAGCGTCACCCGGCCGGTTTCCTGCGCAACCCACCGGAACCAGACCGAATTCACCGCCGCAGCACCACCATGGCCCGGCTCTCCCGCCTCCGCCGTCGCAAAGGTGTTCGTCCCCGCCGCCCACACCACCGGCAACGCCGACGCAAGCTTCGTCCTCGCAGCAAACTGATCATTGCCCGGCGCATTCGGAACCAGCCCAGGCCCGATCACCAGCTGCATCAACCCTTCACTCCCGTCCACGCCGTCCACCGCAATGCTGTACACCTCTCCCTCCACCGCACGGAAATTCACACTCAGCAGATCCGCCGCCCCACTCTGCACATTGTTCACCGGCACCAGAGCGTTGACACTGCTCCCGGTATACACACCCACACGACGGTTGAAATCACCGCTGCCAATCGACACCCCCACCCATCCCGTCGTCGGCGCCGTCCATTGCCACCAGACCGAAGCCTCCGCAGCCT
Organism: Verrucomicrobiaceae bacterium; assembly: GCA_027483175.1. Taxonomy (GTDB): domain Bacteria; phylum Verrucomicrobiota; class Verrucomicrobiia; order Verrucomicrobiales; family V1-33; genus V1-33. Next base: position 776 of record JAIXVE010000179.1, read on the forward strand.
TCCCGCGGTGCCCCGGTTCACCCACCTCCACACTCGCCCCGATGTTCGTTCCAGCCACCGAAACCGTCGCCGCATTTCCCAGATCCACCCGCGCCGCATACCGATCGTTATCCACCTCTATTTCCAGTTCATTCAGATTCAGCAGAAACTGCCCCTGCGCATTGGTATTCCCATCCATCGCCACAAAATAGGTCTCCCCCGCATGCGCCCGGAACCTCACCAGACTCCACGGCTGCCCCCCGTTAGGCTCGTCATCATTCGCCATCACCAGCGTCAGCGCATCCACCGCATCCCCAGTGTAAACCGCCATCCGCGTGTCAATCCCGCTCCCCTCCGTCGACAGAATCACAATCCCATCTTTCGGAGCCGTCCACCGCCACCACACCGAATGCCGCGCCGCCGTCCCCGCATGCTCAGGCTCCCCGGGCTCCGCCGTCGCATCGTAATTGTGCCAGTCAATCAGTGCCTCGGAACCAGTCAGCACCTCCGCATCCGCAAAATCGTCATTCGCCGGCGGCGGAGCCTCCGTGATGCTCAGCTCAATCCCTCCCGTCGCCCCGCCCTTCCCATCCACCGCTATCATAAACGGCACCCCCGCCGGAGCAAAGAAACTCAACTGACTCGTCCGCACCGGCACAGCCGCTCCCGGTGCCTCATCATCATTCGACTCCACCAGCTGCAGCGACGCCAGCGACGCGCCCGTATACACCGCCACCACCGTGTCAAAACTGCTCCCCTCCGTCGTCAGCGTCACAAACTCATCCACCGGACTCGCCCAGCGCCACCACACCGACCGCCCCACCGCGTTCCCCGCATGATCCGCCTCACCCGCCTGCGCCGTCGCACCCAGATTCACCCCCGTCGTCGTCACATGCACCACCGTCCCCAGATCGATGCGCGCGGCAAACGCGTCATTCGCCGGAACCACCGGGGTCTGACTGAACCCGAACGAGATATCCCCAGTCGACGTGAAATACCCACCCACCACAATCCGGTAAACCGTCCCAGCAATCGCGTTGAACGTCAGCGCACTCCTCGAATTCACCGGGCTGATGTCGTCATTGAACGCCACCTGCGTCAGCGCATTCACCGCACTCCCCGTGTACACCGCTAGCACCGTATCGAAATCACTCCCCTCCGTCGTGAACCGAACCGGCCCGGATGTGTAAGGCGTCCAGTTCCACCAGACCGTACTAGCACTCGCATTGCCCGCATGCGTCCCCTCACCCGCTTCCCTCGTCGCATGATCGTTCGTCGCCGTCACCTGCGCCGCGATCCCCCGCGGCAGGACCGCTGCATTCGCAAAATGATCATTCAGCGGCGGCGATACCGTCGCCAGCACCTCAAGGTTCAGCGTCACATCCCCGACCACCCCATTGAGCGCGTCCACCGCAATGTAATACTTCGTCCCGCCAACCACCTGTACCGTCACCCGGCTCTTCCCCCCGAGACCCGGCCCGTCATCGTTCTGCGCCAGCAGATCAAGCGTCGTCAGCGCACTGCCCGTCCGCACACTCATCACCGTGTCCATCGCGCTCCCGACCGTATCAATCCTCACATCTCCGCTCGCAGGTGCCGTCCACGCCCACCACAGCGACCGCACCGCAAATCGCCCGGCATGCGGCGGTTCACCCGGCTCAGCCGTGGCCCCGCCGTTATACACCGTGTCCGATGCCGTCAGGTTGCTCCCAAGATCCCTCGCCGCCCCAAAATCATCATTCCTCGGCGGCGTCGCCCGCAACACCTCAATCTCAATCTGCCCGGTCGCCCCCGCGCTTCCATCCACCGCAATGTAATACACCGTTCCCGTTACCGCAGGAAACAACACCCGCGACTGAGACACCATCACACTCTGATCGTCATTCGCTCCAACCAACGTCAGGGTGCTCAGCGCATCGCCCGTATACACCCCCATCCTCGTATCAAACGAACTGCCCGCCGTCCGCACCTCCACTAATCCATCGGCACTCGCCGTGTACTTCCACCACACCGACCGTTCCGCCGCCGCACCGGCATGCCTCGGTTCCCCCGGCTCAGCCGTCGCCTCGGCATTCGTCCCGGACGCCGCCGTCTCAAGATCCAGCGCCGCACCAAACTGGTCGTTCACCGGTGGCGCAGCCTGCACCCCCATCGCCAGCAGCAGGAAAAGATATAAACGAAGAGTTGTCTTCATGGTTCGTAAATTTCAGTTAGACACGGTTCCCGGCAGTTCCGGCGGTTCGGAATCGCCCGTGGCTGCCGGCCACGCCGCTCCTTCAAGTGCCTCACTGGACACTCGGACCCCCGCCGCATCCCGGAGCCCCTTCTGAAAGTCATTCCGCAATGCCTCCCGCCGCCCCGCCGCCAGCCGCGCCCGGATCCCCGCCTCCGCCTCCGCCAGTGGCGTCACCGACGCCTCAGCCCGCTCCAGCACGGTCAGCACATAAATCCCGCCCTCCGCCTCGATCGGCTCACTAACCTTCCCCGGCTCAAGCCCGAACGCCGCCTCCGCCACCGCCGCCGGCAGCCACCGTGGCCCTGCCCCGCGATTGATCCATCCAATCTCCCCGCCCCGGTAACGAGATGCCTGATGATCCGAATGCGCCGCCGCTGCCGCCCGGAACGCTTCCCCTCCCCCCGCCGCAGCCGCCGCCGCCCCCTTGATCCGCGCCCTAACCTCATCCCCCGCCGCCGCAGGAGCCCTCAACGGAATCGCCCCGAAGATCATGCCCACCCGCGCCCGCTCCGGTCGCTTCAGCTTCTCTCGCATCGCCTCATACTGGGTCTGCACTTCCTCCGGAGAAACCTCCGCCGCCGCTAGCTTCGGCTCCAGTTCCTTCGTACGCAACGCCCCGATCAGCGCCCCGCGCATCGCCCGCGCCACCTCTGGATCCTCGTGCAGCTTCAGCGCCATCGCCCGCTGCACCTGCACTTCCTCCGCCACCATCTCATCCAGCAGCGCCGCCTTGTCAGGAACAGGCTGGCCCGCCGCCGCACGCCGACCCGCTTCCGCCACCACTTCACCAACCGTGATCTCGCGGCTGCCCACGCTCGCCACCACACCCGGCTTCACAACCGTCCCACCCGACTGCTTCCCGCAGCCAGCCAGCAACAGCACCACAGCAATGTTCAGAAGGTTCCTTTTCATTGTCATCATGGCTGGTAATCAACACGAAGCCTCAGGAACTGCCGCGCATCCGCCGCCGTCGGCCGCGCCGCCTGCCACAACGACCACCGCGCGTCCGCCTGATTCGGGGCCGTAATGTCCTCGACATAACCAGACCCACTAACCCACGTCCGCGCATCCGTCGAAAACTCCACCGTGTACCGCAGGTCCCGCGCCGCCGGATCCCTCATGAACTCAATCGCTAGCCGGTCGCCCTGCAGCCGCACCCGCGGAGCCGGTGCCGTCGCCCCGACCGTAAGATTCCACGCATACCGCAGCAACTCCGGCACCGTGCCACCCGCCTTCGCCGCAAAATACGCCGCCGCATCTCCTCCCTGACCCGCCGTCTGCGCCGCCACCCACGCCGGCGCACTGCGCTCCGATGGCACCAGATGCACAGTCGCCGCACCGGCCTCCGGAATCAGATAGGACGCATCCGCCACCAGACTCAGCCGCACCGTCTCCACCCCGTTGCTCAGCGTCGCCGTCGGCATCGGCGTCACCGGCACAATCGCCGCCGTCTGATTCGCCGCAAAACTCACAAACGCCGGCAACCTCGCATAATCACCCGCAGGCGTCGCATTCCCCGACGTCACCAGCCTCACCAGCAGCGACCGGTCGACCAGCGCCGACCTCGTGATCAGAAAACTCCCAGGCACCATCGGCTGCAGCGTCGCCAGCGGCTCAATCGCCTCAATTCGCAACTCCGGCAGCAGATCCGCGATCGTCACCGTCGCCGTCGTCGTCCCGTTCAACGCATACTCCGCCGACCCGCCCAGCGTCAGCTGCACCGACTCCGCCGGCTCCGCCACCGCATCCGCAAACGGCAGAATCGTCACGTCCACACTAGCCGCACCAGCCGGAATCACCACCGTCGGAGCCAGCAACGCATAATCCACCCCGTTCACCGCCGACCCACCCACCGTCAGCGCCACCGGCAGCGCCCGATCCACCGGCCCCATCCGCCGCACCGTCACCGTCGCAGCCGTCGGCCCGTTCTCCCGCGCCGTCCCAGCCACCGCCGCCACCGACACCGCCGGCGGCAAACGATAACCCGGCACCACCAGCCGCCCCGCATGATAGAGCGCGAACAGATCGCTCTCCGCAGCACTCAATCCATCCAGCCTCACCACCAGATCACCAAACCCGCTGCCGTTCCCGTCCCGATCCACCCCGATCACCGCGCCCGCTCCCGATCGCGTCACCTGCAAGTACTGCCTCAAATCAGTCGCACTCCCCGTCAGCACTCCGGCCAGCTCCAGCACGTCACCCGCGCTCGGCGAAAAATCCGTGATCACTTCCTGCGCCGCGCTCTGCGCCGTCACCACAAACCGATCCGCTCCCGGCCCCCCCGTCAGCGTATCCGCTCCTTCCCCACCCGCTAGGATGTCATCCCCCGCCCCGCCACTAATCCGGTCATTCCCCACCCCGCCCGCAACAAACCCGGGAACATTCACCGTCACCGCCGCCGGAAGCAACGCCGACTCAAAATCCCAGGCCAGCATGCCCCGCTCCCGCGCCAGCACATACATCCGGCTCCGCAGCGGATCCCCCGCAAACTCCGGCACTCCCATCCCAGCCACCGCCGCCCCAGTCAACGCCGCCGTCCCGCTGAAATCAGGCCGGAAAAACCGCACCACCACCTCACCAGCACTCGACGCCGCCGTCCCGTCCGTCACCGTCAATCCTAGCTTCACCGGCGTCAGCACCCCGCCCGCCGCATGCTCGCACCGCAGCAGCCCCGCATTCACTTCCGCCTGGCTGAACGTCGACCCCTCCACCACCGGCACCCTGGCTCCTTCCCGGAACACATGCATCCCCCCCGCCGAAACCATCGTCACCCGATACCGCAACCCACCCGGACCCGTGTCCGCATCACTCGTCTGCACCAGCACCGCACTCGTCCCATCCGCCATCGCCACGACCGTCCCCGTCTGCAGTAACGGTTCCGTATTCGGCCGCCGCGGATCCGTCAGCGCCACAAACTCCGCACGGTTCAACACCCCGTCCCCATCCGCATCCCCGCCCGCATCATCCGCCAGCGCATCCAACCCGTTTGCCTTCTCCCACCAGTCAGGCATCCCATCCCCATCCGTATCCACCGACTCCCGCGAGATCTCCAGATCCAATCGCGTCGCCGCCGCCCGCCGTACCGTCTCCAGTGCGAACGTCTGCTTCCCAGGCGCAGCAATCCCCGCTTCCACCCCATCCACACTGATCGTCAGATGCCGCGCCGTCGCCGCCACCGTCCCCAGCGGCAAGGTCCCCGCATCCACCGTCAACCCGCTCGCCAGCAGCGAATGCGGCACTTCCACCCGGTACAACGGCTGCCCGTTCACCCGCTCAATCACCGCCGTCAGCGTGCGCGTCGCCCCGCCTCCCTCCACCGTCCACGTTAGCGTTCCAGCCGTCAGCACTTCCTCATGCCCTCCGGATCGGTTCGTCACCGTCCCGAAAAACACCGTCCCAGGCTCGGGGATCGCCGCCGTCGTCTGGGCAATCGCACTGCCCGCCAATCCAATAAGTCCTGCAAATGTGACCGTCTTCATGATCGTCGCTCAGTTGATGTTAGTTGCCGGAAAATCCGAAGGTCTTGAACACAAGATGAATGTCCTTGATGCCCCCAGTCCCGAGAAGCTGTGTCAGGCTCGCTCCCGCATCCGCCCCAAGGGTCTGCCCAGGTATGATCAGCAGCCACTTGTCGTTCCACACCGACCGTCCCACCAGCCTCGAATCAAAACTCATCTCCGCAGGATTCACCGCATTCCCCGCCACCCCGGAATAGGCCCGGAAACTCGAGAACTTCCGGATCTCCCCAGGCAACCCGTCCAGCGTGTCCGCCACCGGACTCCAGTCAGGATTCCCCAGCGGATTGCTACCCAGCAGATACGGCACCGGAATCCGCTGGTCCACCACCGTCCACCACCGCGGCTCGAAGGTCGTCGACGTCGGCTCCAGCATCGCATCATTCCCCGCAGGCACCAGATACACCCGCGGCGCCCCCGCAAACTTCGCCAGATCATACCCCTCAAACCAGACCCCCACCCCGCTCACCTTCGTCGCAAACATCGAGGAATCAAACGAGTGATCCGCAGGCCCTAGCACCTTCCCGAAGATGTTCTGCCCGGCCGTGATCGTCGTCGGCATCGGGATCACCAACCCGGGCTGCTCCGTCGTCACCGCCGCAAACGGTCGGCAGAACCTCCGGAACTCAGGCACCTTGTTCAGATCCGATACCCGGAACCGGTTCAACTCCGCCCGGAAATCCGCATCCGCCCCAGCCCTCATCCGGAACAACTCATGCCGCAGCGAGATCCGACTGTCTTCCGTCTGCGCATTGTTCAACCCAAGCTGTCCCTTCAGCACCCCGTAGTTGTCCCGCAGCATCGCCAGCGCATCCGCCAGCCCGTCCCCCGCCACAGGATCGCCCGCCGCCGTCACATCACCCACCAGCCGCGCCGACACAATCCCCTCAAGTATCGACCTCGCCGATCCCGGATGATTCTCCGGCAGATTCGTCTCGTACTCATACGCCTTCGCCGCCAGCCAGGTGTACTTCGCCGCCAGCTCGAACGCCCCGCGGTACTTGTCCAGCCCCTCATTCCGGAACAGCCGGAACGTCATGTCCTGATACCGTTGCTCCTGCACCACCCCGGCCGCATTCCGGTTGAACTCCGCCCGCTCACTCATCAGATCCAGACCCGCATGCAGCATCGAACGGTACGCATCCGACGCCTGCCGCATCGCCTCCTGCGCCTGCAGAATCGCCATCCGCTTCAGCGGCTCGTCCTTCAATTGCAGCTTCAGCGCAATCAGCATCTGCTGAATCTCATACTTCACCCCAGCCTTCAGATCCGATACCGCCACGTTGTAACCCGATAGCTCAATCGGGATCTCAACAATCCCGGCCGCGGTCTCCGCCAACGTCGCATTAAGTGCCAAAGCCGTCTCGGCCCCCGCGGCACTAGCACGCACAGGCGCAGTCGCAGGCGCGAGAACATCACCCCCGTTTGCAGTGCCCGCTACCACGGTAGTCGGTGTAGTCTGCGTCACCACCTCCGTAACTTCCTCCACGCTATCGGCAGCGTTCCGGTACCACAGCGCAGCCGCATTCAAACCCGCCCTCACTGTAACCAGCGCCCCGACAACCGCGCGTTCATCCTCAAGTGTATCCAGCGCCTGCAGCGCAGAGCCGTGCCGCGCCGCAATCGTCTGCACCGCCCCATCAACCTCATCCACATACTTGCTGTAGTCGGCAATCGACAGCAAAAGATCCGTCTCAGCCTGCACCAGACTCGAGATCAGTGTCTGCAGCTCACCCGTCCGGTCCCGGATCCCCCATTCCTTCGGAGCATCAAACGCATACCCCTTCGCACGAATCGGCAGCTCCAGCACCATGCTGCTGTTGTCTACCACGGGGATGCTCGTCAGCTCACCCGCCTTCGATGCCGGATAGTCATCAAGGAACAGCTTATTGAACGATTTGATGAAGTAATCATCCTGATCGCTATCGTTGAACTCCAGCTTCTTCCGGGCGCTCGAATCCGTCAGCAGCATCGCCTGACTGAATCCACTGATCACCGTCTTGAACTTGTTCGTCAGTTTGTCATCGATATTCGGCACCGTCGCCTGGCTCACATCGTTCACATCCACATATTGATAGAAATACAGATCCGGTCCGGTATACCCCGCTGGATACACCTTGCCCGTGCCGATGTTCCCCTCATGTGGGGTCCCGAAGATCTCAATCAGCCGGTTCCGATAGTCCCGGTCGCCCGCCACCACATCCCGGCTGAAATCCTCCAGCGTATCCTGGTTCAGCCGCGTCGCATTCAATGCCTCCGTCGACCCATCAAAGATCGTCCGCGCATTCACGACCGCACGCCGCGCCCGCTCGTAGATCTGCTCGAAATGACTCACCGGCTGCGTCCCGTTCCGCCCGGCATACAACCCGGGATCAATATCAAACGGCACCGCGTCCTTCGCCAGCCCCAGCGGATTCAACCCGCCGTTCGCATCAAGTACCGTGTTCTCAATCCGCGCATACTCCCGCGTAATGCCGCCCAGCGCATCCACCGTCGTCCGGTCCACCTGCTGCAACCCCTCCGGACGGTCAAACTGCGCCAGCTTGATGTTCGCCGTCGTCAACCCGGGCTCCGGTGACCCCGCCGGCAGATCCACGTTGAAACCCGTCACCTTCACCACCCCATTGTCAGTGGCCACTCCAAAATCCCTCAGCCGCAGCGACGTGCTCATCACATTCCCAGCCGCCGTGAAAATCGCCTCCCGCACCCCCTTGTCGGAAGTTAACGTCAGCAGATAGCGCGGCGCTCCATTCCCATCCACCCGCGGCAACGCCGACGCCAGTGGGATCGTCACACGGTAACTCTCCCCGCTCACCCCATTCCCCACCACCGTGCTCACCGCAATCCCCTCACCCCGATTCGCCGTCGTCGCCGGCAGCAGCGAATTCCCCACCGCCCAATCCAACAGCGCCCCCTGCCCAGCCCGCCGCGCCCACTGCTCCACGCCCCACGCACGGTCCGGATCCGTATCCCCATATCCCTGCCACTGTCCGTCAGGGTCCGCAGAATAACGCTGCCGGTACGTCAGCGACACAATGTCCGCTCCCGTCCGCGCCCGCGCCGCCGCCGCCGCCGCAAACTTCCGCTCATCATAAAAATCCACAGGAATCACCGTGTTCAGCAGGCTGTAGAACTCACTCCTCGGCTGCCACGCAAACACCGTACTCCTCAACAGATCGTAATGCAGCTTCACCGCCGTCGTGTAGTGCCCCCATGCATCACCATGCCCCATCGGGTACCGAATCATCGCATCACTCTCGTTGATGAACCCATCCCGGTTCTCGTCACTCAGATTGTAGGTCTGCGCATACGCCACTTCCCCAAGGTCCTTCGTGAAGTTCCAGAACAGCCGGTTGTACACCGGCCGCCCGTACGAAAACGCCCCCCCTCGCAATAGCGCCAGCTCTTCCTCCAGCGCATTCGACGTCTGATTCATGAACGTCCAGATGCTCGCCGCACTCGTCCCGTAGTCCGCACTGCTCGAACCAAACCCGATCAGCGGATCCTGACTGTCCGCATACGCCTCGTTACCGATCACCATGTACAGATCCTGAATCCGCGTCGCCGCCAGTTGCAGCGCATTCATGATCGCACTCCTCAGCGCCGGATCCGTTATCGTCGGATCCAGCCCGAACAGCTTCGCCCGATCAAGGATCGTCTGATACAGCTGAATCAGCCCCGTGTTCTCAATCACGTCCTTCGACGGATTCAACGCCACCGGCCCGTTGTATCCAGGCCCAGCCTGCTGAATCATCGACGCATACGTCGCCGGCGCACTGTTCGCCCGGAAATCCGTAAACCTCGCCTCGTACGGATTAATACGATCCAGCACCCGCTTCAGCCACCCTGGCACCAGTTGCGCCAGATACTCCCCATCCGGCTGCGGCGAATTCGCCGCCCCCGCCCACATCTCCCCGCGACTCACCCCCGGGTCAGGCTTCCCATCAATCGCCCACGCCGATCCAGCCCACGTCGGCGGATTACCGCTCGCAATGTCTCCCTTGTGCCGATACCGCGCAACAAACCACAAGTCCGGCAGGATGTACTTGCCCTGCCCATTGATATCAATCTGATTGCCTTTCGCCCACGGATCAGTCCCCGCCAGATCAGGGAACAACTGCCACGCTCCGATCGACGAACTCCCCCCGGCATATGGCACCGCCGCCTTCCGCCCGTCCTCAGGCCGGAAATACCACTGAAACTCAATCCCGTCCGTATTCGCTCCAAAATCCGCCGTGTGCCTCAGCGTCACCTTCTCACTCAGCGCATTGTCACCCTCCACCAACCGGACCGCCCCGCGATACCGGTGCTTCTTCGCCACCTTCACAATGTGCATCGTCACAGGCAATCCCAGAGCCGCATCGTCGTTCTCCGCCACCGTCACATAGTAATCAATATCAGGCAGGCTCTTGTCCAGCATCTGCGGACTGCACACCAATGCCAATCCAGGCCCCCTCACCGCCGCAGGAGCCGCCCGCAGCTTCGTCGGTACCGGCTCACCGGCCACAGCGACAAATCCCGCGGGCACCTCCGTGGCCACCGCCAAAGCAACCCCCGCTCCCGTAGCTGATTCAGGCCCGGACAACGGAATACTCCTGTCCGCGGTGTACCGCACCACATTCCCAGCCGCATCCCGCTGCGGAGCCCAGTCCAGCCCGACATAGTAAGGCGTCTTATCCGGAGTCACCGTCTCCGTCCCCTTCGTCAGTTTCGCCGGATTGCGGCTCGCCGCATACAGCGCATCCACCAGAGTCGCCCAGTGAGTCGGAATCAACTCTACAAGGGTCTTCTGTTCTGCCGCATCCGCCTTGAACGTCAGCAGCTTCGTCCGGTCCTCATCCCTCAGGACGTTTGGCTCCAGCACATACGCCGGCTCAGGCGTCGCCGTCAGGGTCTGATCCCCTAGCGCCTTTCCATTCACGTACCCCTGAATCGCCAGTTCGTTCCGGACCGGATCAAAATACATACGGCTCCGCAGCGACGCCGGCAGGTTCCGGAACCGCCACACCGCCCCATCCACCCTCACCACACCAGTCGCCGGCGCAATCGCCGCCTTGAACTTCTCAATGTCCTCCGTCTTGCCAATGTACGCACTCAACTGCACCCGCCTCGTCTCCAGCGGCGCAATCAGCCGCGCCGTGTAGTCCGTAAATGTCTTCGCATACGTCGCATCCTTCTCCGTCTGTGTTCCCGTCACCAGCACCTTGTCCATCACTGGTGTCCGCGAATCAAATACCACGCGCCCCGCCGCCCAACCCACAACCCCCGGCAACCCCGGCGACTCCGGCCGGTCCTCCCGATACTCCCCGCCAGCAAACGTCAGGGTCTCGCCCACCTTCAGCACCGCTGGATTCGCCGGCCACTGCGCCGTGTAATTCACCTGGCCATTCGGCAGCCACTCCACCGGCCCATTCAGCTCCACTTCTTTCCCATTCTTGTCATACGGCCAGAATCCTTCCTGCAACCGATAGAAGAATTTAGAGTAGAACATCGCTCCGCCTCCCGAAATCACCCACGGCATCCCCGTGTAATCCTTAAAGTACACCCTCGGCGTCGGAGTCGATGGATTCTTTGGGTCCGCCATCTCCCCGCCACTCGTAGCCGTCGGCGGCACCGCACCAATCACCACACTCAGCGGATTCGGCACCGGCACCGGCTGCCCTGCCGTCGCCATGTACTCAAATACATACGGATTCAACCGGAACAGCCTGATGGTAACCCCCACAAGGTTCGCCTGCGTCGTTGTATGCACCGGCCCACCAGGCGTCAGCGAAAAAAAGCTTTTCCCGGTCACTGAATCCGGGATCGGATAAATCGTCTGACCGGACCCCATCCCCTCAATCGCTCCCTCCACAAAATGCATCCGCAGCGGCTCACCAGCATACAACTTTGGCACCGGACTGATCACTACACTGCGATCCTTAAGCTCAATGTTCGACGACCGCACCTCTAACAGGCCTTCATTGAACGCAAACGGCTTGACCTCCGTATCCGTCACCTTCACTTCGTACGCCCTCATTTCCGGCTGTCCCGTCATCAGGTTGGTCCATTGAGCCAGCACAAACGGCTTCGAGGTATTGTCATTGTTCAGGTCGTTCCGCAACGCATACACCGCCGAATGCGCCGGCTGCAGCGGAGCATAAAGCATGGATCCCGAAACCAGCGCGTGCTCCTCATTCGGATTGAACCCCGGCTGCGTCTTGTCATTCTGGGAATACACCGCAAGATCCGCCACCACCGCAGGATCAAACTTCGGCTGATGCGCAACCCGGTTCTGATCCAACCCATCCGATCCCAATTGACTCGCAATCACAATCCGATTCGCCGGACTCGCCGGCCACGCCGGCCGGTACTTCCGTGGTCGCCATGGCCACAACACTCCATCCCGCTCCTCATACCAAACCACCGTGAAACTATCCTCCGCCTTCGTCTCGTCAGCCGTGTTCACCGGAAAAATCGGCCCCGCCGTCCCCGCCGCAGCATTCCGCCGGTACAGCCGCGCATTGTACCGCGCCTTCGATCCCGTCACAAACCCGCTCCCGATCAGCGCCGTATCAAACACATCCGCCACCCTCGTCGGGATCTCGACAGGCACAGGATTGCCCGCCACATCCCTCCCCGCCACCATCCCCGGCCCAGTCCCGTCATCCACCATCGTCAGCGGCGGCAGCGTCGGGTCGCCAACAATCACCGCCCCTCCCTCCAGCCGCCCATGGTTCCGCCCAGGCCCAACGTCATCCGACGTCCCGTTGTCAAACGTCCAGTACCCCAGCAAACCACTCTCCGACCCATTATACTGCCGACGCTGATTGTAGGTGCGCCGGATCTCATCCTCTGTCAGCACCCGGTTCCAGATCGATATGTCATCCAGCATTCCCCTCGTGAACTCACTCGCCACCGTCCCGTTCAGAAAGGCTCCAAACACCACCCCGGCATCAATGTTCGGAATCGGCGGAAAACCGGGACTCGCCGAATTCTGCCGGGTGCCGTCCACGTATGCCGTCATCCCGGAGCTCACATTACTCTTGTCATAAATCAGAGTCACCAGACGCCAACTGTTGTCCTCAACCGTGCTCGGCAGAACCACAGCGGTGTTCAACGCATCGTACTGATTCGACAATGCCCACTTCCGCGTCCCCCATCCCCCGAGAATATAATCGCTACCCTTCTGTTGCCGCACCGCCGACTGCATGTTCGTCCCCTTGAACCAGAACTGTATCGTCAGCGCCGAACCCCCGATATTCTTCAGCGGCGTCCGCACATACCCACTCGTTCCATCCAGTTGCAGCACCCGATTCACCGTCGCTGCAGGCTCCCACTTCGCAGGCGCATTCCACGCCCTCGTCTCCAGCACCCGCACCACCACAGGCTCATTGCTCAGATCCCCCGTCGCAGGATCGCTGCCCACCGACCGCGTAAACACCAGCACATGCCGCCCCGCCGCATCACTAGCACGCTTCCCGCCATACGGAAATGACAATTGCTTGCCCTCACCCACTTGCGGAACCACCTCCGGGGCCGTCTGCTGGTCCCCTGGCACATCCCCCAGCTTCGCTGAATAGCCCAGTTGCAGAAATGCTACCGCATCACCTGCATTCGGATCCAACTGAATCGCCGGCATCTCCTCGTGCAGCGCCGCACGCAAATGCCGCCGCAACCCGTCAAACTTCCGCACCGGACTCGATGGCAGCGCATGGTGTCTCACCGTATCACCAGGAAATCCCACGATCACTTCCGTCAGCAGCTTCGCCCCATCCACTCGCGTCCACTCCAGCGTGTACAACCCAGGCCGCAACGGATACGCCCGCCGCTCCGCCGGTGCCCACAAAATCGCATTCTTGGCCGTCGTCCCCACCGGCGCATTCCCGAACGACGTCACCACCGGCTCAATGTTCTGATTGATCGACGCAGCCAACGACGCCGTCAGCACATCCCCCGCACGGAAATCCGGACTCCCAGGCCCAATCACCACAGGCGACCCGATGCTCACAATCTGAAGATACCGCGGCTGACCGTAATCCCACGTCACCGTCCCCCCTGATCCCAGCCGCAGCTTGTACCCCCGGTAACTCCGCCCCCCGTTCGTATACGCCTCCGTCAACTGCCCCCGCTTCCACCCGTTGATCGCCGTCAGCGATCCACTCGCCGAAAACACCGCCGCCATCGCTCGATCATCGCTGTCCCCCGCCGCCACCACAATCTCCGTGTCCCGATCAAACCAGAATACCCCTGATCCCGTCTCATACCGATCCCCCGCCTTGACCCCTGGCAACTGCGCCGCATCCGCCACGCTCGTATTCACCATCACACTGTGCTGCGGCTTCCACTTGTACGTGATCGTCACCGGCCCACCCATGTTGAACTTCCCTAACGCCTGTCTCGACTGATTCCCCGAAAACACCACCGCCCCAGCACGGTCCGCCAGCCCAGTGCAGCTGTACCCAGTCGCCAGATACCGCGTCCCCGCCTCCGTCAGCGAATTCGCCACCGTGTCCAGCTCCGGAACCATCTCCTTCTCCTCCGGAATCCAGTGCTTCCCAGCCGCCGGCTCCGGAAAACCCAGCGTCTGCCCACCAATCGGATCAATCCCCGGCAACCCCACCAGATCCGAACTCACCGTCAGCGCAAAATCCCGCGCATAGCTGAACGTCACCACAGAATTCTTCGTCATCACCAGCGTCACCGAATTCCCAGTCCCATTCTCAATCTGCGCATCCCCACTCCGCGTCACCGTGTACCCGGTCACCCGATACCGCGCCACCACCTCAGGAGCCTGTATCAATGCCTGAATCGCCGCAGCATTCTTGCCCGCCAGATTCAAATACGTTCCGTCCGCACGCTGATAGATGAACTCCGGCGAGGTCACCGTCACCGACGTCCCAGCATCCCGCGACTGCGGCCCGAATCCCGGTGACAGCCCCGCATCCTTCAGATCCAGACTCATCGACGCATTTCCCCCAGGCGCACGCCCTTCCGCACCCACCTTCAGCGTGAACCGCTGCGCCGTCATGCCGTTCGTCGCCGTCGACAGCAGGATCGCAAAATGCCCCCCCGCCTCTCCGAACTCCACATCCTCAAACTTCCCGCTCCCGCTCACCATCTGCGCAGCCAGCAGCAGATTCGATCCATCCGATGTCGCTTGCACCAACCCCGTCTTGGCGGCATCGAATATGGGCTGCGCTTTCCCGTCTCCACCAAACACCGTCGGCTGGGTCACCACCTCCTCCCATTCCGAGAAATCCTCCTTCAGCCGCCCCAAAAACAGCGCCGAAACACCCTGAAACGGCTTTTTCAGCTCCTGGTTGCTCGTCCCGAGAAAATTCAGCGTCAATCTGCCGTAAACCCCCAACAGCGTCACTCGCCCGCCCACCACCGCCAGATCCGAAGGTGCCAAGCCTTCGCTACCAGGTGGCTCTGCGCTCTTCACCATTGCGACATTCATGGGCACACCCGGCGCCACCGCCGGATTCGGGCCCACACCCAGAAACTCCGACTTCTCAATGCGGTACACCTTTGCCAGCGCCTGTCCCGAATAGACGCTCACGTACACATACTTGGTATCCACCACAAAGCCCGTGACTATCGCTGCCGCCCCAGCCCCCTCAGTCGCCCCGTAAATCGATAGCCCCCCCTTCCGCACCTGGGTAGGCCTCGATGGCACCGTCAGCACGCCTTTATCATCGAACCCAACCCGCACCACCCGGATCGACTTGTCCAACCCATCGTGAAACGCCATCCAGAATACGTTCGGTTCCACCGGATCCACATGCATCCTCATCCCTTTGGTGAGGGGCAAAAAAGAGGCAGTCAAGGTACCGGCGCCGGTCTGGGAATTGATTAAACTTCCGTTCGTCCCGAATGTAAAGGTGCCAGTGCCATCGTAATACGCATCGTTACCTGGAGATTTGCCAAACACCTGGAGTTTCAGATCGGTGGTCTGGGTTCCCTCACTGTATGCCGACAGCCGCCACTGCTCACCACCATAATACGTTTTGCCCTCCTTGTTCAGATAGATGTTTCCTCCCCCGCACAACCAGACCAGTCCACCCGCCACACACATGTCGCAGGAATATGCACGGAGATCCGCAGAATACACCGCTGACGAAAGAACCCCCGGATTTCCCTTCTGCGTGATCTTTCGCGCCGTGGGATCGAAATAATACTTGATCACCTCGAGCCCTGCACTCGCCGTCGTCCGGTTCGCCAGCACATAAATCATATTACCGTTCGTCGCAAGGGCCCTGCCGCTGAACATGTCCACCGACGCCATGATCTGCGCATTCTGGTCCAGCACCATCACCCTCTTGTCGAACAGCAGCACCGAATACAAGTCATCGCCAATTTGGGTCGTCTTGACCCGCACCAGCGGCGAATTGTTCCCGTTGCCGAGTTTCGTCAGCACCACCTGCGCCATCGCAGGCCTCACGGCTATCACCATGAAACTCAGCAGCACACTCAGCAGCAGGCGGAACCGGATGCCAGATGAAAAATTCATATTCATATCGCGTCAGCAGAAATGTCAGGGATTAATGGCAGTTGCCGTGCTCACACGGTCCAGCACGATGCTTCCCGCCATGTTCAGATCAGTCGTCACCACACCTGTGATGACCTCCTTGTAAGTGCCCGTGATGCGCGTCACCCCGGTCGGCGTCGGTGCCTGCGTCCCCCCCTTGAAATTGATCGTCACCGCCCGCGCATACGCTCGCCCCTTCTCATGCTCCGGATGATACTTGTGCCGGAACGGATTCGTCGGGTTGTTCTCCCCCATCTCCAATCGGTAATCAATCGTCTTCTCCAGCTCCAGCTTCCCCTGCACCAGCAGATCGTTGCCCGTAAAATCATACGCCGTCGCCGCATACCGCAGCCCCGTGCTCCGCCCGTCGCTCCGCTTCACAATCCCAGTGTACCGCGGCAGCTGCGTCAGATCCGTCACCAGCGCAATCACCGGAGCCGTCGCCGCATTGCTGTCATGATCCCGCTGCATCACCACCACATCCCGCAGCAGCCTCACCTCTCCCGCCGTATTCACATGAAAGATGATCCGGAACTCAAAAGTCCCCCCGGAAGGCGTCAGCGCTCCCTGCGGATCCTGAACACTGTTCAGACTCACCGTGCCGACCCACAACCCGGCCGAAGCACTCTGCGCCCGCACCATGCCGGGCACTCCCCCTAGCAACAGACACGCTGCCGCACATCCGATCGATGCATTTGATGGTTTCATGTTCATGAGTTGCTGAATTCTGATTGTTTATTCTTGCCTCACCGGCTCCCCCTCACCGGCACCCACCACTGCGCCCCACTCTCATCCGTCAGCCGGATCAACCCAGTCTGTACCGCCCCCGTCATCTGGTCCCGCCGGATCCGCAGCCGCAGCAGGCTCGCTTCCCCTGCCGCCGTCCTCGCCAGCGCTCCCGACACCGGCGCCGTCCTCACCTTCAGCGTCACATTCTCAATCTCCACCCGCTCCACCGGCAACCCGCCCTCCGCCCCGCTCCCCGGAAACCACTCCGCCACCGCCGTCTGCGCCCCGCCCGACGAATTCTCCGGAGCCAGCGTGATCGTTCCCGTCGTCGTCCCGAAATCCACCACCCCGCCATCCACCCCGATCGTCAGCGGCCCCTGATAGTGCGAATCCCCCTCCGCATAAATCCAGCACGCCTCGCCCGACTTCATCATCGCCGTGTCCTCCACCCGCTGCCAGCGCCCGTTCACCAATCGGTAAATCCTCGACCCCACCTTGCCACCCGCTCCCGCAAAAAACTCCCGGAACCGCGGCGGTGCCTTCTCATCCACCGAAAAACCCGCCATCGTGAACGCCCCGTGCCGCCACTCCACCGGCTTGAACTTCACCGTCCCCGTCACCGTCCACCGCTTCGCCTCCTTCGCAAAAACCAGATACCCCGCACTCCCATCCATCGTCTCCATCGTCCTCACCACCGCTTCCTCCCGCCCGCTCGCATACCACACCCCCCAGCCAGGCTCGTTGAACGGCCGCTCCGCCGGACTCTTGATGAACTGCTGCGGCGTCACCGGCCGCACATACCGCGCACAGATCTCCACCCCAGTCCCCGCAAACAACTTGTCCGCATCCGCCTCCACCGGCTGCACCTCCAGCCACACCGCATTCCATCCCTTCTGAAGCTCAATCACCTGCTGCCTGACCGGTAAGGCCGAACTCGGTGCCACCGTCTGCGCACACAGCGCCACCGGTGCCGCCATGACAGCGAAAGGAATGCAGAAAAGTCTCATACAGGCAGTGGATTGAGGAATTCTCGAGAACCCCGCGCCCAGCCGCTCCGCAGCCGCACACATGGTCCTCATCCCTTCCTCGGATTCCCCGCCCGATCATCACACCCCCACACACACTTTTTTATCCTCCCTCAATCTTCCAGCTTCCACTCCTCCAGCGCCATCCACACGCCGCTCTGATACAACGCCCCGCCACCCCGCACAAACCGCAGCCAGTTCAGCGCGTTCGCCACCGGAATCGATGCCCGCAGCCTCCCCGCCCCCGCATCCCAAACCCGCAGCGATCCGCCGCCCGAACTCACCAGCCACCGCCCGCTCGGATGCACCGCCAACCCCACCACCTCCCCATCGTGCCCCATCCACTCCCGCACCAGTCGCCCACTCCCAATCTCCCACTCCCGCAGCTTCCCATCCGAACCACCAGCCACCACCCGCCCACCTGGCAGCAAACAAACACTCCGATCCACCCCTTCCGCCGCTCCCAGCTGCACCACCTCCCGCAGCGTCGCCGCATCAAACACCCGCCCCCGCGCGCCATACCCAGCCACCGCCACCAGCCCGCCATCCCCGGAAAACGCCACATCCACCGCCGCTCCCTCCTCCGTCTCCGGCAATCGCTCGCTCACCACCACCTTCTTCGCCTTCCGATCCATCACAAACACCCGCCCCCCGATCACCCCCGCCGTCAGTCGCTCATCCGCCGTCGTCACACACGCCCGCGGATCCCGAGGATCCATCGCCCCCGCCAGCTCCGGCACCGCCAACCGCCATTCCTCACTCGCCCGCGCATCCTCACCAATCCGATAAAGCCCGAATCCACTCTCCCCTCCCCAGCTAAGCATCGTCCCGTCCCCGTAAATCCCCGCAGGATACCCCGCCGCATTCAACGCAAACGCCCCCGTCCGCCGGATCTGCACCTGCACCGGACTGTCGAATGCACTCCGCCGCGACGCCACATACCCACCATCCGCAGAAACCACCGGCCTAACCCCATCCGCCATGTTCAATGCCGCCGCCACCCGACCCGTGTGCCACACCGGCTCAGTCCACAATCTCAGCGTCCCATCCGCCGCCGTACTCGCAATCCAGTCACCCGCAGGATTCCACGCCGCCGCATGCACCGCCCCCGCGTGACCTAGCAAAAACTGCGCACGCCCCCCGCACGCACTCCGCGTCAGATACCGCCGCGGCAGCGCCAGCGGCAGTTCCCCGGACAACATCGCCGCATCCGGCTGCTCGCAGTGATCATCGTAAACCGGATACGCCGGCCGCCCCACCGGCGGCACCAGCGTCGTCTCCCGCGGCCGCGACACCAGAAAACTGATCCGCCGCACATCCGCCGCTCCCGTCTCCGCCACCAGCAGCGCTTCCCCTCCAGGATGAAACGCCAGCACCGCCGGAGCCCGACTGAACGTGTCCATCGACGACGGCCGCTCCTTCCCGCGCTCCTGCACCAGCACCC
>JAIXVE010000007.1 GCA_027483175.1 Verrucomicrobiaceae bacterium
CCTACCAAACGGATCTTCGACAACTCCAAGGTCAGCGACCACTTCGCCATCATCCCCACAGGCGTCGTCCCACGTAACCTCAAACCGGAAGAAGCCCGCATCTACGATCTCGTCACCAGGCGCTTCATCGCCATCTTCTTCCCCATGGCGGAATTCGAAATCGCCACCCGCATCACCCGCATCGATCGCGATGCCTTCAAAACCGAAGGCAAAATCCTCACCACCCCCGGCTGGCTCGAGGTCTACGGCAAAGCCCTCGGCGGCGACGGCGATAAACCACTCGTCCCCGTCAAACCCGGTGAACCAGCCGCCACCTCCCTCATCGAGGTCATCGAAAACATCACCAAACCACCTCCCCATTACAACGAAGCCACACTCCTCTCCGCCATGGAAGGCGCCGGACGCTTCGTCGAAGATGAAGAACTCGCCGCCGCCATGAGCGAACGCGGTCTCGGCACCCCAGCCACCCGCGCCGCCATCATCGAAGGTCTCGTCGAAGACCAGTACATCGCCCGCAACGGCCGCGAACTCATCGCCACCCCAAAAGGCATCGGCCTCGTCGACCAGCTCAGCGACATCGGCGCTGAAGTCCTCTGCTCACCACAGATGACCGGCGAATGGGAATCCAAACTAAAGAAGATGGAGCAGGGCAAGCTCGACCGCACCACCTTCATGAACCAGATCCGCAAGCTCACCACAGAGGTCGTCGGCCTCACCAGAGCCCGCGCGGAATCGTTCAAAACCATGGAGTTCCCGGACCTCGTGGCCCCATGCCCGGTCTGCCACGCCACCGAACTCAAACAAACCGACCGCTTCTTCCAGTGCCGCGCCCCTGGCTGCACATTCAAGATGCCCAAAACCATCGCCGGTCGCTTCCTCAACGAATCAGAAGCCACCACGCTCCTCACCACCAAATTCGTCGGCCCGCTCGAAGGCTTCCGCAATAAATTCGGTCAGGAATTCGCCGCCGGCCTCCAGCTAGGCCCCGATCACAAGGTCGGCTTCTTCTTCCAGAAAAGCGAAGCCCAGGAAAAGGAATCAGAAGCCCTCTCCGATCCCTCACGGATCCTCTGCCCCTGCCCGGTCTGCGCCAAAGCCGGCCGCTCGGCCATGATCTACGAAACCGATTCTTCCTACGCCTGCGAATCCGTCCTCCGCAGCGAGAACACCTGCAAACCCAAAGCACGTCTCTCCAAGGAACTCTGCCAGTTCCTCATCCCGCGCGAACAAGCCCTCAAATACTTCACCGAAGGCCGCACCGACGTCATCGACAAATTCATCTCCAAACGCGGCCGCCCCTTCAGCGCCAGTCTCGTCTGCAACACCGAAGGCAAAATGCTCCTCGCATGGGACTTCCCACCTCGCGAACCCAAGGAAGCCAAAGGCACCGCCGATTCCGCAGACGGCACCGCCGCCGCCAAACCCGCCCGCCGCTACCCGGCTCGCAAACGCCCCGCCGCCCGCAAGGCCTGACCCCTCATCACCATGACGCTGCTGGCTGCCCTCTGCTGCCTGCTGGCACTCGTGCCCACCGTCGTTCTCCTCCGGAACCTCGCGCTCTACCGCGCCCCGGAAGCACGCGACGGCGTCACGCCGCCACTCGCTATCCTCATCCCCGCTCGCAACGAGGCTTCTAACATCAAGGCCGCCGCCGCCAGTGTCCTCTCTCAGGACTACCCTGACATCTCCCTCTTCATCCTCGACGACCACTCGGAGGACAACACCGCCAGCATCGTCCGCGACCTCGCCGCCTCAGACCCACGCGTCCATCTCCTATCCGGCGCTCCTCTCCCCTCAGGCTGGTGCGGCAAAAATCACGCGCTCCACCAGCTCGCCGCCGCCGCTTCCTCCCCATGGCTCGTCTTCATGGACGCTGATGTCAGGCTCCTCCCCGGCGCCCTCCGCAATCTCGCCGGCTTCACCGCTTCCTCCCCAGCCGTCCTCTCCTCAGGCATCCCACGCCAGATCACCCGCGGCTTCCTCGAACAGCTCATCATCCCCCTCATCCACTTCGTCCTCCTCGGCTTCCTCCCGTTCCGCAGAATGCGCGAATCCACCGACCCGGCCGCCACCGCCGCCGTCGGGCAACTCCTCCTCGTCCAGCGCGACGCCTATCTCGCCACCGGCGGCCACGCCGCCATCCCCGGAGCCATCCACGACGGCATGGCCCTCGCTCGTCTCTTCCGCTCCCACGGGCTCCGCACCGATCTCTTCGACGCCACTCCCCTCGCCTCCTGCCGCATGTACCACCATGCCTCCGAGGTCTGGAAGGGCTTCGTCAAAAACGCCGCCGAAGGTCTCGGCTCCCCGCGTCTCATCGTCCCCACAACTCTCCTCCTTGGCCTCGGCCAGATCGGCCCAGCCATCCTACGGGCCGTCGCTCCCGCCGACTCCGCCACCGCCGCGTTCGCCGCATGGGCGCTCTTCCTCTCCCTCATCACCCGCGCCGCCTCCGCCGTCCGCTTCCGCCAGTCGTGGCTCTCGGTCCTCCTCCACCCGCTCGGCATCTTCCTCCTCCTCATCATCCAATGGGAAGGTCTCTTCCGTAAACTCACCCACCGCCCCGTCGGCTGGCGCGGCCGCACGTACTAATCACCTCCCGTCACCTCCTCACCCCCCTAACCCATGCAGCCCATCCCTCTCCGCAACACGGTCATCGGTTCCTATCCTTTCCCCGCATGGCTCGAACACGCAGTCGCCAATCTCAACGCCTTCGGCACCGACGACATCGAGGAACTCCAGAACGATGCCTGCTCCATCGCCGTCCAGGACCAGCTCCGCGCAGGCCTCGATGTCATCACCGACGGCGAACAGGGCCGCTTCGACTTCAATCTCTCCTTCTACGGCTTCCTCTCAGGCATCGAAATGGAAAGCGCTTCCCCGCGCCGCTGGGGCCCGCCAGCTCACGACCAGCGCGGCAAACACCGCGTCACCGGCGACCTCGCCGCACCCCGCGGCCTCGGTGCCGTCGCCGAATTCCAACGTCTCCAGCGCATCGCCCCCAAGGGCCCGGTCCTCAAATGCAGCATCCCCGGCCCCTACACTCTCAGCGGGCGTCTCCTCCCTAACTCCCAGTACCCCGACCGCTGGGCCCTCACCGAAGCCCTCCTCCCAGCCGTCCGCAAGGAACTCATCGACCTCGTCGCCGCAGGCTGCACCGAAATCACCGTCGATGAACCTTCCATGAGCTGCTACGGCCACCGCGAAGACACCTCCCGCTTCGTCGATATCTTCAACCGTACCGTCGAAGGCATCACCGGTCGCTGCCGCCTCAGCACCCACCTCTGCTTCGGCAACTTCAAAGCCCGCGCCGTCGGCCCGCGCCGCTACGCCCCGCTCTTCCCAGCCTTCCTCAACCTCCATCTCGACGAAATCCACCTCGAAATGGCTAGCCGGGAATTCGCAGAACTCGACATCATCGCCGCCATCGCCCCGCACCGCGATGTCTGCATCGGCATCGTCGACGTCAAAAGCTACTTCATCGAATCCCCTCAATGGATCGCCGAAAGCGTCCGCCGCTGTCTCCAATTCGCCAAGCCTGACCAGCTCTCCTTCGCCCCGGACTGTGGCCTCAGCCAGACCGCACGCTGGGCCGCAAAACAGAAACTCGCCAACATGGTCGCCGGGGTCCAACTCGTCCGTAAGGAACTCGGCATCCAATCCTGATTCCCGGAAACAGCTCGCCCGCTCCGGTCGTTCTTCCTGAACCTCCTCCGCATGCGCGCCGCCCCTCTCCTCGCTCTCCTCCCCCTCGCCGCCGCCGCCTCCCTCCGCGCCGGCCCCCTCACCGACGGCACCCAACTCTTCGGCACTGGCTTTCCCGAACTCTCCGCCGCCGCCCCAGCAGGCCCCGCCAACTCATGGCTCGTCGTCGCAGACAACGAACTCCCAAGGCTCGGGCTCTTCAACCTCTCCAACTTCCCAGCCTCCCAATCCGCACCCGCCCTCCGCTCCGCCCAATCCGGCGCCCTCGAAGTCGATGACCTCGAAGCCGTCACCATCTTCCCATGGGACATCGATGGCGACTCCAAACCGGAAGCCTCCTATCACGTCTTCGCCGCCTCCTGCGCCCGCACCCGCGGCAAGGGCCGCGTCGAACCGCTCCGCGACGCCCTCTTCGCCATCCGCATCAACCCGGACTCACCCCCCGCCTCCGCCTTCCCAGACCCAGGCTCCATCGAATACAACCGCTCCCTCCGCTCCCAGATCCGCTCGCTCGGCGCAGAACACGCCTCCGATCCTTGGGGCCCCATCCTCCGCAACAGTGTCCACGCCCCCGGCACTCAACCCGACGCCCCTAACGCTTCCCTCAGCGACGAATCCGGCCTCAACATCGAAGGGCTCTCGCTCTCCCTCGACGGATCGTCCCTCCTCCTCGGTCTCCGCAGCCCGCTCGTCAAAGGGCTCGCCCTCCTCATCCCCCTAACGAACCCAGTCGGAGCCCTCGGCCTCGGCGAAAGCCAGCCCCAACCCGCCTCTCTCGGCACCCCAACCCTCCTCAACCTCAACGGTCTCGGCTTCCGCAGCATCGAACGCGATCCATCCGGCAGATTCTTCTGGATCGCCGCAGGCCCCGCCAGCACAGACGACGCCCCCTTCCAACTCTTCACATGGGACGGCAACCCTGACAATCCTCCCAGACCCGTCGTCTCCCCAGCCGCCTCCCTCGCCACTTCCCGCTCCCCCGAAGCCATCGCCATCGCACCCGCATGGCCCGCCGCCCTCGTCTTCTCAGACGGCGGCAGCCAACTCCCTTTCTTCCGCGGCACCGCCGTCGCCCCTCCTCCTCCCTGACCCGCTCCCCCTCACAACCCCGCAGGCATCCACCGCTCCAGCAACGCCTTCTCCCCAACCGTCAGCGGCTTCGATCCCATCGCCGCCCGAACTTTGACCGCCGCTTCCTTCCGCCCGCCAGCAGCCAGCACCGCCGCACACACCACCGGACTCATCGCCGCCGCCCGCTCCCGGCCACGCTCTCCCAAAGCCTCCAGCAACCCTAGCGCCTCTCCCGGCTTGCCGCTCACCAGCCGCGCCACCATCGCCGTCACCTGATACGGCACATACCCGCGCGCCTCATCCGCCATCCCCAACGCCGCCTCAGGATCCCCGGCACCCGCCCGGCCCTCCAGCAGCCGCAGCTGAATCAAACGGTTCCGTACGCCCTCCAATCGCGGCCACGCACTCACAAGACCCTCCAGCACCGCCATCGCTCCAGCCCGGCCCTCCACACGCTTCTCCCGCAACCCCGCAAGATCCAGCTTCGCCAGCAACTCATACTCCGGATCCTTCCCCAGCAAGTCGTACAGCCCAGCCGCCAACTCGACATCCCCAAGCCCAGCCGCCAGCTCCGCAGCCTCCCTCACTGCCTCGGAACTCCCTTCCGCCGCAGCCTTCAGCACTCCCATCCGCCCAGCCGCAACCTCCTCCGCAACCTCCTCCGCATCCCCGCCGCTCCCCACCGCAATCCGATACCGGAACACCGCCCGCCGCAACCCAGACAACCCAGCCGTCTCCCGCGCCATCACCGCCCGCGCTCCTTCAAAATCCTGCCCCCGCAACATCGCCTCCACCCGCAACGCCTCCCACTCCTCCGGATCCCCCCAATGCGGATTCCCTTCATAAATCCCCAATACCCGGTCTCCCGCCCCCTGCTCCAGCAACCACCGCGCAATCCTCAACTGCAACCCCTCCGCCAATGGCATGAACTCCTCCATCACCCGCCCGAATACCTCCTGCCGCGTCTCCGGCTCCACCGCCAGCTCCATCGCATGCATCCCCAACTGATAATCCACCGCCTCCTCCGGATCCACCCGCGCCACCAGCGCCCCAAACGCCCCCCGGAACCCCTCAAGCCGCGACTCATCCATCTTCTCCTTCACTCTCTCCACTCCGATCACCCGCGCCGCCAGCTCCGCCCCACGCTGCCTCACCCGCAACGCCCTCTCCCCATCCCCAATCAACCGCTCCAATCGATCCAACCCTTCGCCCACTCCCTCCACACCGCCACTCAGCAGCACTTCACACAACCCCAGCTCCGCCTCACCTCCCCGGCTCCCAATCGCCGCCTCCCGCAACCGACGCTCCGCTTCCTCACGATCCCCTCTCATCAGCATCCACCGCGCCACCAATACCATCCGTCCCTCCGTCTTCCCTCCCGCCTCACCCCCGCGCCACTCCTCCAATGCCCGCACCGGAGCCAGCTCCAACCGCCCCCACTCCACCGCCACCCGCGCCGCCCGCTCCAAATCCTCGTCCCCAATGTCCTCCCGCCCAAGCAGCTTCTTCAACGCCGGCATCACCGCGTTGTCCCGCCTATCCCCATACAAATCCACCGCCGCCCTCAACACCACCACATCATCCCCAGCCAGCTTCATCGCCTCGTCCACCAGCGCCTTCGCCTTCTTCTCATCCTCCGCCGCATGACTCGCAATCGCCGCCGTCACCAGCTCCCGCGCCTTCGCACCACGAAAAATCCCAAGGTTCACCCCGCCACGCCACGCACCCCACCCAACCAACCCACCAACCGCCAGCACAGCCGCCACCTTCGCCGTCATCACCAGCCATCCTCCCTTCTGCTTCCTCATCCTCGTCCTCCTCACCCTCACCCGCTTCATCCCCTCATGCTCACCCCCTACCCTCCCTCCCTCAACAACTTCCCCTCCACGAACATCCCGATCACGAACCTCCAAATCACGAACCTCCCCCACAACACTCACCTCCCCACTTCCCACTTCCCTCGCCTCCTCCTCCACAACTTCTGCAATCTCCGCACCCTCAGCCGCTCCCTCAGCCGCCTCTCCCACCCCCAATTCCCTCTCCCCACGACCCCGGCTCCCCGGCCGACGCAAGATCGGCCCGGTCTCCCCCTCCTCCTGTTTCCTATATCGTTTCACTTCTCCCATGCGCTTCATTCATTGGTCCCCTTCTCGGGCCCGACTCTTTTCACCCCCCAATTGAGGGGGTGTCGTGTGCTCTTAATGGTAAGTTTAATTTAATGCAACCCTGATCTCCGGCACCAATCCACCACCACTCCCATCCTGCCAACTGATTATTCTCGCGGAAGCCCTCTCACTGGCAATTTCATCGCAGCTTCCCCCCAAACACCCCCGCAACCCTCCCCACACATCGGGACTTTGAGGTTTACTTGCCGCCGCCAAGGTGTTGAATGCCGCCGCTCTCTGCGGCCGCGCCGCCCTCCCTAATCCATGAAACCTTCTCTCCGTTTCCTCAGGGCCGCCACCGCGGCCCTCCTCCCAGCCTCCCTCGCCACCGCCCAACTCGCCCCGCCTCCTCAGGCACCCGCGGCAGACGGCGAAAAAACCACCTCTCTCGGCCGCCAATACGAGGGCATCGTCAACATCGAGTGCAATACCCTCGAAGTCGACTACCGCACCCCATGGAACCCAGCCACCCCCGGCGGCGGCTCCGGCACCGGCTTCCTCATCGCAGAAAACCTCTTCATGACCAACGCCCACGTGGTCAGCGACGCCTCCCGCCTCATCATCCGTAAGGTCGGCGACCCCACCCCCTACCGCGCCCGCGTCAAACACATCGCCCACGACTGCGACCTCGCCCTCCTCGAACTCGTCAAACCCGCCGCCGCCTTCTCCACCGTCGAACCCCTCAAAATCGCCGAGGAAGTCCCCAAACTCGACACCACCGTCAAGGTCGTCGGCTTCCCCATCGGCGGCGAACGCATCTCCGTCACCCGCGGGGTCGTCAGCCGCGTCGACTATCAGGAATACTCCCACAGCGGCGCAGATCAGCACCTCGCCATCCAGATCGACGCCGCCATCAACCCCGGCAACTCCGGCGGCCCCGTCCTCCAGGACAACATGGTCGTCGGCGTCGCCTTCCAGGGCTACAGCGGCGATGTCGCCCAGAACACCGGCTACATGATCCCCACCCCAGTCATGCGCCGCTTCCTCAAGGACGTCGAAGACGGCAAATACGACCGCTTCGTCGACCTCAGCATCTCCCACTTCCCCCTCATGAACCCAGCCCAGCGCAAAGCGCTAGGCCTCCCCGAAGACGGTGACCTCGGCGTCATGGTCGCCTCCGTCGACTCCGAAGGCTCCGCCGGCGGTGCCCTCAAAACCGGCGACGTCATCCTCGAAATCGACGGCCACGCCGTCGAAAGCAACGGCTCCATCGACATCGATGGCGAACAGACCGAACTCGCAGAAGTCGTCGAACGCAAATTCGCCGGCGACAAGCTCTCCCTCAAAATCATCCGCGACCGCAAACCGGAATCGGTCGAAATCACTCTCAAAGGTGCCTCCCACTACCTCATGCAGGCCAATCGCTACGAGCAGCAACCCCAGTACGTCATGTTCGCCGGTCTCGTCTTCCAACCCATGGACAAACCGCTCATGACCGTCGCCGCTCCCGGTTCCCTCCGCTCCCGCTACTGGTTCCAGTACTTCACCACCGACGAGCTCTACCGCGAAAAACCCCAACCGGTCGTCCTCACCAATGTCCTCCCTGACGAAATCAATACATGGCTCCGCGAATTCTCCGGCCAGATCGTCGAGGAAATCAACGGCGTGAAAATCACCCGCCTCAAAGACGTCTCCGATGCCCTCCAGAAGGAAGACGGCTCGTCCTTCCACCTCATCAAACTCGCCGGCGAAGGCCGCCCGCTCGTCATCGACCGCAAACAAGCCGCCGACGCCCAGCCCCGCCTCCTCCAGAAATACGGTCTCGGAGCCTCCGCCTACATCGAATAACCCATCCCCAAGGCCTCCTCTCCGTCTCCCGCCTCTCTTCCCATGATCCCTTTCCGATCTCTCCTCACCGCCTGCCTCCTCGCAGCCGTCTCTCCACTCCTAGCCGACGACGCCGCCTCCCCGGCTCGCTCCATGCTCCGCGTCAATATCACCAGCCAGCCCTACAACTTCGGGCTGCCATGGCAGAAACAAAACCCCGGCACCCGCCGCGGCCTCGGCGCTCTCCTCCCAGGCAACCGCGTCCTCATCACCGCAGAAATGGCCCAGGACGCCAGCTACGTCGAACTCGAAGCCGCCGCCTCCGGCCGCAAACTCACCGGCAAAATCGAAGCCGTCGACTACGAACTCAATCTCGCCACCGTCATCCCTGCCGCCGATACCGGCGACTTCTTCGCCGGCATGATCCCCCTCGCCGTCGACTCCGCCCTCAAACCAAAGGCCACCCTCGATGTCTGGCAGTTCGAAGCCAACGGCGCTCCCGTCGTCTCCCCCATCGAACTGAATCGCGTCGACCTCGCCCCATACTTCCTCGACGACCAGTTCTTCCTCATCTTCCAGGCCACCGGCGGGGTCCAGTACCGCGCCGGCACCTTCACGCTCCCGGTCGTCCACGACGGCAAACTCGCCGGCATGCTCCTCCGCTACAACTCCCGTGACCAGGTCGCCGACATCCTCCCTCCCGGCATGATCAGCCGCTTCCTCGACGATGTCGCCGTCCCCCCATACGAAGGCACACCTAACTTCGGAGCCAAACTCACCGGCACTCTCGACCCCCAACTCCGTTCCTACCTCAAACTCAAGGACGTCGAAGGCGGCATGCTCGTCACCGGAATCACCCCGGGCTTCTCCGCCGACAAAGCCGGCATCAAAGACGGCGACGTCATCCTCGCCATCAACGGCAACAACATCGACAGCCGCGGCTACTACAACGACCCCGACTTCGGTCTCCTCGCCGCAGGCCACCTCCTCCGCGGCGGAGCCAAGGTCGGCGAATCCGTCCAACTCAAGGTCGCCCGCGACGGCACCACGCTCAACATCCCCTGCACGCTCCTCCGCCGCAACCCCGAGGACTACCTCGTCGACCCCTACATGTTCGACCGCGGCCCTCGCTTCCTCATCCTCGGCGGTCTCCTCTTCCAGGAACTCACCCAGAACTACCTCCAACTCGCCGGCCGCGAATGGCGCGACCGCGCCCCCTTCCGTCTCGTCTACGCTCTCGGTAACCAGGACGACTTCCTCAAACAAGGCCGCCGCAAGCTCGTCTTCCTCAGCGGCGTCCTCCCCGCCCCCGGCCTCATCGGCTACGAACGGCTCCGCAATCTCATCGTCACCTCCGTCAATAACAAACCCATCAACGACGTCAAGGATCTCGCCGAAGCCCTCAAATCCCCCACCGACGGCATCCACAAAATCGAGTTCAGCGACTTCCCCAAGGTCATCTACGTCGACGCCGCCCAGGCCGAACTCGATAACAAGGAATTCGTCCCCGCCCGCTACCGCATCCGCGAACTCCAGCGTCTCGACTGACCTTCATCCATCTCCCGGCGCTCTCCTCACGCGCCTCCCCTTCCAAGCCGCGGGCCCTCAAAAGCCCGCGGCTTTCTTCTTTCCCCACCCTCCACCCTTTCCGCCCCTCCCTCCTCTCACCTTCTCCCATTTTCTAACTTCTCACTTCTCACTTCCGCCCTCCTCCCGTTTTCTCACTTCTCACTTCTAACTTCTAACTTCCACCCTCCCCCTTTTACTATTTACCATTTACTATTTTCTATTTCCCTTTCCCCGTCACTCCGCAGCACTTCCTCCAGCACCTTCACCGATTGCCGCGCCTCTGACAAATACGCCGCCCGATCGTGCCGCACCGCCGCCATCCGCCGCACCGCCCCCTCATCATGCCGCCGGAACTGCCGCGCCGCCCGCACCGCCGTATGCCCAGGCACCCCCAGATGCCGCATCCCCGCCACCGCCATCTCCAGCGACGCATCAAGGGTCTCCCGATACACATCCTCCACCCCCGCGTCCAGCAGCTCATACGCCTCCAGACGCCCCCGCACCCTCACAAGAATCCTCACCTGCGGAAAATGCCTCTGCAGCAGCCTCACAATCTCCAGACTCTTCTCCACGCTAGCCAAAGTCAGCACCGCCAGCTTCGCATGCCCCGCCCCAGCCGCATGCAGCAGCTCCAACCGCGTCGCGTCCCCATAGTGCACCTTGAACCCGATCTTCCTCAGCAGCTCCACCTGCTCACTGTCCGAATCCAGAACCGTGCACGGGATTCCCACCGTCTCCATCACCCGACCCACGATGTGCCCGAACCTCCCGTACCCGATCACCAGCACCGCATGCTTCTCATCAATCACATCCGCCTCCCGTCCCTCCTCTTCCACCTTCCCACTCACCCGCGGCCTCACCACGCGCTCATCAAACAGGAACAACAGCGGCGTCAGCGCCATCGACAGCGCAATTCCTAACTGAATCACCTCTCCAGCCTCCTCCCCGAAAATCCGCCCCTGCAGCGCCATCGCCACCAGCACAAACCCGAACTCCCCGCCCTGCGCCAGCGACAGCGCAAACGTGCTCCGATCCGCCGTCGCCATTCCGAACCTCCCGCCAATCCCCCACAGCACCCCAGCCTTCAGCACCATCAACCCCACCGTAATCCCCGCAATCACCCACGGCCTCGCACCCAGCGCCCCCAGATCCATCGCCGACCCCACACTGATGAAAAACAACCCCAGCAGCAATCCCTTGAACGGCGCAAGGTCAGCCTCCAGCTCGTGCCGGTACTCGCTCTCCGCCAGCACCACCCCCGCCAGAAACGCCCCCAGCGCCGGCGACAACCCCACCACATGCATCAGCAGCGCAATCCCGATCACCAGCAGCAGCGACGCCGCCGTAAACAACTCCCGCAACTCCGACTGCGCAATCCACCGCAGCACCGGCTGCACCAGATACCGCCCCCCCGCCACCACCGCCGCCACCGCCCCCAATCCCATCACCCCGCGCAACCACACCGGCAATCCCCCCAGCACTCCCACCTCAGCTCCCTCCACGCTCGAACCCAGCAGCGGCAGCAGCGCCAGTATCGGAATCACCGCCAGATCCTGAAACAACAGCACCGCAAACGCATTCCGCCCAGCCGCCCCATTCATCTGCCCTTTCTCCGCCAGCGTCTGCAGCACAATCGCCGTCGACGACATCGCCAGCGTCAACCCAGCCGCCACCCCTCCCTGCCAGCTCAACCCCATCATCATCGCCACCCCAGCCACCAGCACCGCCGTCACCACCACCTGCATCCCCCCCAACCCGAAAATCGGACCCCGCAACCGCCACAACAACTTAGGCTCCAGCTCCAATCCCACCAGAAACAGCATCATCACCACCCCGAACTCCGCAAACCCCATCACCTCCGCCGTATCCTCCCCCAGCAATCCCATCCCAAACGGCCCGATCGCTATCCCCGCCAGTAGATACCCAGGCACCGACCCCAACCCCAACCGCTTCGCCAGCGGCACCGAAATCACCGCCGCCGCCAGATACACCAGGGCCGCATGGAAAAAATGCTCGTGATGCATAATCTTGTCAGGCCCCACCAGGTTCACCATCCCCATCCCGCAATCCCGCCAGCCGCGCCGCGTACCGACCCGCCCACTCCCCAATCTCCGCCCCACTCAGCCTCCCCGCCCCCTGCACCAGAAACGGCTCCAGATACTCCATCCCGCACAACCGCGCCGTCGCTTCCAGCGGAGCCATCAGCTGCCTCACCGTAAACCCATGCTCGCTCCCCGGCCCGTACGACTCCGCCGCACCCCCCGTACTCACCGCATGCATCCACCGCTTCCCCCGCAGCGCCGTCCCTCCCTCCCCATACGCCCACCCAGACGTCAGCACCTCGTCAAACCACTCCTTCACCAGCGAAGGCGTCGAATACCAGTAAAACGGATGCTGCATCACCACCACATCATGCGCCGCCACCACTTCCTGCTCAGCCTTCACATCAATGAAAAAATCCGGGTACTCCTCATACAACTCCCGCACCGTCACCCCCTCCACCCCCCTCGCCGCCGCCAGCAGCGCCGCATTCACCCGCGACCTCCTCGGCGCAGGATGCGCATGCAGCACCAGCACTCTCATACCCTTCGCTCTGTCATCATTCATCATAACACCTTCGCCCGGAAGGCTCCCCACCCCCCAGTACCCACACCCACTACCCCCCACCACCCCATAAAGCAACCCCGTCCCCCATCACCCCCTCGCCCCCCTTCCACTTGTCCCAAAGGGACAACCCATACCAGCCTGGGGCATCGCCCCAGGCAACCTATAACATAAACCACCAAGCCCTGAAAGCGCGAACCACGGCTACCCTCTCCGAACAAGCAGCCGCAGGCTCTGGACTGCTGTCAGAATTACAGCTCTTCCTGCGCACGGAGTGCGCCTACCCGCTCTCCCCCCCCCCACAAGCCCCGGCAACGGAAGGCTCCGTGCTCACCCCCTCTCTCCATTTGCGCCCCAAGCCCCTTGGAACAACCCGAAAACCGCCAACCCATACCGGATGATAGCTGCCAAGCCATCAGAAACAGGAATCCAGTCAGGCGTCAATCCTCAGCCTCGCTGCCTCCTGCCCATGGTCACGAAGCAGTCCGCGAATTGACAGATCCTCGTCGAGATCAGGCCAGTGAAGTCCCATCGGGCTGATCTCAATATTCGCCCGTTCAGCGGCTGCCGCCGCGGCAAGCCTTGGGTAATCCGAACACGGAAAGGAGAACTCCACTCCGCTCTCCAGAACAACAACGATAGTGCCGTCTTCATGCCTCGCCGAAACAGGCGTATCAATCAAAGTATTCATGCCATTTTTACTTTTTGACCAAACACCCGCTCCCCAGCGAAGGCGGCCGCGACCCGCCACCGCCCGCTGAAGCGGATGGGGGATCAAGGCGAAAGCACGTCATGGAATCTGCAAAGAGTTCAAGCATGGCAAAACGTGTGGCTGGTGGACACGGCGGTAGCCCATCGCCTTTTTCGTCTATCACAGTTCCCGGCGTGCTCCAAGCCGAAAAATCTACTCCTGCACGCCCCCCCCCACGCGCCAACGGCGCAACTCCATACCAGGTCTAACATTACAGCAAACGACAGCCCCGGCAGGAGCCGAAGCCCCTCCCCTCAATCCAACTCCGATCCGCGTACCAGTGGCTTCCTCACGTACTGGGCAGGCACGGACAAGATCGGCTCCTGCAATTGCGCCTCACCACGTCGGCGCCCAACAACCCGGACGTAACCGAGTTGGCCCCCAGCATCGGCTTCCAATACCCCGACTTCCGTCGCGTTGTCGGGCGCAACCACCCGCAGCCAGTCCAACCAGTGCCGCCGCCACCACGCCGCCGAGTGGACGCTCCACAACTGCTCCTCAGTCCACCACGCCTGAAGATGCTCGGGCAACACATCGTCCATCTCATGCGCCAAAATCTCCATCCCCCGGCGTTTCCTGCCCAACTGGCAATCGACAAATCACCGCTGCTTCTCGGCACCCTCCAGCACCGCGATGATGGCAAAACCAGGTGACGGCGCGCCGTTCTTTCCGCTGGCGTTAAGGTTCGCGTTCAATGCCTCGCGCCACGTCTTGTTTTCGCCTATCCATTGCAGGCCCCGCGCAAAATTGTCCGTCCAGGTACCCGTGAATCCTCGCGACAAGGTTTCCTCCGCCGCCTGATTCAGGCCGCGCGTCAGCGCATCAAGCAGCGTCGGGCGAAAGGCATGATTCGCAGGCAGCGCATGCAGAAGTTCCAGCAGTTCGCGCAGCAGGATGTTGTGATACACGGCGCAGGCGTTGTGCGCGTCGAACCAGCGGCC
>JAIXVE010000107.1 GCA_027483175.1 Verrucomicrobiaceae bacterium
CACGCCTGACAAGATTTCAATCACAAGATGCCCCATTCCGCACCGGAACCCATCCCTTCCACCCGCCATCCCACCACCAGCCACACTCACGCCTCCTTCATGTAAGGCCGCCCCATCACACCATCCCAATGCCCCCTCCAGCCAACATCTCCAATCCACCCCCTCACAACACACCCTATCTCAAATCCCCCGCCTCCCCCTTGGCCCAAAGGGTCAACCCATACCACACTGGGACATCGCCCCAGGTAAACCCCAACAACATCATCCCGCGGCCTGTAGGGCCACCACATACCCCACCCCTCCGAACCCACGCCCCGCACGCTCTCACAAATGCCCCAAAGGGGACCAAATGTGATAGCCTGGGGCATGGCCCCAGGACAATCCCCCAACAAAAACCCCAAGCCCTGAAAGGGCGCCATAACCCTTCGACGGACATCGCCCCGCACCAAAGAGCCTCACACCGCCCCTCACCAACGTAGAACGGACTTTCCAGTCCGTTACCCCAAAAACACACGACCTCCGGCACCCGGCGGTCACTTTGCCCCTTCAGGGTGGTGCACTTTGGGTGACCGCTGCCAGGCGCCCCCATCCGCAAAAATCCCCATCAAGCCACACCCGCAAAACTAAAAACGCCTCAATCACCCAACCCCTCACCTAGCCCCGTCAGTGGAACGCCGTGCCGCCTCCATTCCATCCCTCAATCGCCCCCGCCATCACTCCGACCAGCCACCTGAGAATCAGTTCATTCGTTGATCTCCGCAAGGACATCATCAAGCGACCTCGTCGCCTCCGATGCCGCAGATACCCGCTCCTCGCGCAGAACCCGGAGATCCTCCAAGTCTTCCAGTGCCTCCTGGATCTGCAGAAATTCCTCGTAAGGAAGGACAACAAACTCCTTCCTTCCATCCTTTTCGATGATCTGTGGGTGAATGCTCATGATCTGTAGGCTTCCTTCCGGTGGAGTATGCGATACACGATGATTTCGCCATCCGCGATCTCAAAAAGTGCCCGCCAATCGCCAGATCTCATCCGGTATTCCGGGTGATGATTGGTCAGGCGCTTCACGTCCCCGGAAAGATCCTCCTCAAGGAGCCTCAGTCGCTCAACGAGTCTCTTACGATCTTGAGAGGGCATTTCCTTCAGATCCTTCTCCGCTTTGGGTTTGAGTGTGACGCGATATCTCACAAAGAAAGTTCATCCCTTTTTCGAGACTTCATACCTCGGTAGACGCGCCCCGTCCGCGGTGCCGTAAAGCACCACGTCATCAGGAACTGAACCGCCGCTCAGAGAATCCATCTCCGTAGCTATACTCCACCTCACGCCGGATGTCCACGCCCAAACCCCCGCAATTCCCGGGACTGCAGCCCCCATCCGCCACCCCTCACCAACGTAGAACGGACTTTCCAGTCCGTTCCCCTAACCCAGAACCTCACACACCAACTCCGACACCCGACAGTCACTTCGCCGTCCAGAGTGGCGCACTTTGGAATGGTCAGCTGATCGGCCCTGTTAGCCCATAACTCAAGAAATGGACCCGTTCCTCGCCCTCCCCCGCAGAGCGACTGAGTCTTCACCTTTTCCCAAAAAACCAGAAATTGCCAGCTCTATGCCGACCTGCACCATCCGGTGCCAAAACGGCGCCCTTCACCATTGATCGCACCAGCCACCCCGTTACCATGAGTGTGTGAACACGCTCAGCAGAAGTACCGGCGGCAAGGTGGTTCGCGACAATCTGCGTTTCCCTGAAAGCACAGCCAAACGACTCAGGGAAGCTTCGGCGATCCGTGGCCAGTCGGTCGACGCATTCGTTCTGGAACTGGTTTCCCGGGAAGCCGACCGTGTGCTCGAAGAGGAGAAGTATTGGAACCTGTCGGTCGAAGCTGCTGAAAAGATTCAGCAGCTGCTCGCCAGGCCCCCAGCCATGAATGCAGCCGCAAAGAAAGCTGCCAAGCACCTCGCCGCACATGTCCGCATTCGACCTTGAGGTGCTGACGGAGGTGCTTGACCGAGGGGATCCGCCGCGGCCAAAAGCTTCCCCGCGC
Source organism: Verrucomicrobiaceae bacterium (assembly GCA_027483175.1). Lineage (GTDB taxonomy): Bacteria > Verrucomicrobiota > Verrucomicrobiia > Verrucomicrobiales > V1-33 > V1-33. The sequence continues at coordinate 2,043 of JAIXVE010000107.1, forward strand.
TCAACCCGCTGCGCGCGAACTCCTGCACGACTCAATCTTCCGCCGGTGTCACGAAGGCCCGGCCCTCCGAGTCCTGCGCATGAACGTATCAAAATCCATAAACAAGGCCACAGAATCGACCGGCGGAGCTATCCGCAGACGACCCAGTGTGTCTAATCTCGAAGCTTATCACTATCGAGGACCCTCTGCCGCGCACTCTGCGATGGCATTCCTTACCGCCTCCGAAGAAACCGTCGCCATCGATCCCATTGAGCAGGTTGAGTGAGAGCGGTACGAAACAGCCATATTACGGAGCGCACATCTGAGTATTTGTTTGTGATGTGAATCCATGTTTTTTACAGCCGACACCAGCAAGCAAATCCAAGTATTCAAATACTGATTCCTGTATGGCTGAAGCGGCAGCGAAGTCTGAACCGATCTCGCGTTCTCGTTAAGATAGCTCAGGACTGCCTTTACCGATCTCCCATTGTGCTCATATTCGGAGATTTCAGGCAAATCCGAGCAGATTAAACCGCAGACAATTTGTATGCGGAGCGCCGACAATTCGGTGCTCCCAAGCCTATCCATGCAGCCCTTAAAATCAGATGTTTCACTAGAACTTTCATCTCCAATCACGTAAAGGACTTTTGCAGCATACAGAATGCATAGCCAAACCCACTCAATTTGATCGACTTCACCCCTGTATCTATCGATCTTCACACTGAAGGCTTTACCGTCAGGCGTGGTCGCTGTAAACGCCATGATTGCTTTAGCAGTTAGAGCTTTTGCCGCAACCCAGTACATAGCTGCCACAACCACAATCAAAAACAATAAAATACCGAAGAATACTTGCATTGGCTTTGATGAAGTTCGTTTTTCTCCAGTTTTTGGCTCTTGGCTCTAGCCTATCCGCGGAAGCGGATGGATTAAATCGTGAAATCCGGTTTTAGTCAATGATTCTTTCATCCGGATGACACCAAATAAAGAAATTTATCGCCTCCGCTCTCGCTGATGGACCCGCCGCCGCGGGTCCCGGCATCGAGGTGGTTCCTGCTGCCGCCAACTTCGAGCGGACAAAGTCCGCCTCCACTATGGTGATCGAAGACCCGGATGAGGCTGAAACCACGCCTCCCTCTAGCTCCGACGATGCCAAGTCTATGGGCGGCCTACACCAGTCAGTGCCTGTACGGTTCCCTTCACGGTTGATCGCAGCGGCCACCCAATTACCATGCCCGTGTGAAGACGCTCAGCAGAAATACCGGCGGCAAGGTGGTTCGCGTGAATCTGCGTTTCCCCGAAAGCTCAGTCAAACGACTCAAGGGAGCTTCGGCAATCCGTGGCCAGTCAGTCGCCGCATTCGTTCTGGAAGTGGTTTCCCGGGAAGCCGACCGCGTGCTCGAAGAGGAGAAGTATTGGAACCTGTCCGCCGAGGCCACCGAGAAGATTCAGCAGCTGCTCGCCAGCCCCCCGACCATGAATGCGGCCGCGGAGAAAGCTGCCATCGACCTCGCCGCACACGTCCGCATTCGATCTTGAGCTGCTGACGAACGAGCGAGCCCAAAAAGCGTTCCGCTGCGGCATGCCTGGCGCACGAACTCCCGTACCCGGCGGTCATCTCACCGTCCGCGGTGGTGCACTTTGGAGCGGAACCACCATCGTAGCGTGCCACCATCCGCCGGTTCACGCTTACTGCCGCAGAAATCCACCGCTGGGAAACTCCTTTCGCGGCAAGAACTTGAATGGCCTGTTGATCGGAGATGTTCAGGATGCGCCGCATACCCCAACATCCCGATTCATACCGGCCCGGGCAGAGGCGCTTCGCGCTCCGGCAACGGTGCACTTTGACACCTCGAAAACTGACCATCGGTGGCGCACTTTTGGTGACCGCGGACCGCGGGTGCCAGAAGGCTTTGGTGACCACCGATCACACGACCGCTGCCAGCCGCACCCGTTGCCCGCATTCATTCAGCTCCGGATCCCGTCATCCCGGAGTCGCCTGATTCCGCAACAGTATCAGCCCTTCAAGCTTCCGGAACCCCTCGGTCGAAAGGATCTCTTCAGGGTACAAACGGGCTGCATCTGCCAAAAACCCAAGCAGGTCGTCGGCAAGAAGATCGAAAGGCATGACCACACTGCGGACTTCACCCCCTTCGTCAAAGGACACCGACACGAGTCGGCGACCCGAATCCTGATCAATGTATTCTCGAATGTTGCGTGCAATGTTCATCTACAGATGTGAGGTGAGAGGCTTCATTGGCGAGGAGCGCCCGCTTCTGAAATTCAATGCCAGAGTGTTTTGGGGAAGAAGAAGCCCGCCTCTCCCCCGGCCCCGAAACGCGCCAAAAACACCTTGCGGAAATCATCAGCGGCGTTTAAAACTATGTTATGCTCCAGTCTATTCCTTGGCCGGAAATGTTTATCGCATCCACAGCCCCTTGTCAAATACTTTTGGCAAGTCCACCGGAATCAATTGCAGCGCCTGCTTCCGTTTCAAAACGGGAGTCTCTACACACCACAAGGTTTTTGGCTCACGACCGAAGACTTCCGTCGGAGCCTCAAGGACTGGAAGACAGCAGACAACACTTTGAACGGATCCTGAAACGCTATAACGACCATGTTACCACCCATCAAGTCGGCGGTGTCGTTGTGGAGGGGGCGCTAGACATTATGGATTCGACGCTCACTCTGGCCGAAGGCGGCGGCGCGGTCGCCGCGCCATTCACAAGAGGTACTTCCCTCGCTGTCAGTGGAACGGCCTATCTTTTACGCAAACAAATCGAGTACACGAAAGACGTTTACAAGGAGCAAGGCCGCGAGACTCTATCAAGACGATTAGCCCGAGACCTGAAACAGTTCCAGGCGGCAGACCCTCAATTATGAGCTTGCACAGGTTGCACTTTCGATTACTCTCGATAAGTTCATTAAATACTTCGCCAATTACGCGATATTTACGAAACCACTCTACCGCAAATTGCTTACGAGCAAACACGCAGCATCAACATGAAGACAACTTTTTTCTGGGATTTCATCGATTTAAGGTTCCGCGATTTGGCCTGCCTAGTCGGCGCGCTCCGAATTCTTAACAGTGCAACATTCTGCGGAATCATCGCCCTCGCGTTCTTGGCGCTCAGCACAACGGCGACCTTCGCTCAAGTTGGACTAAAGGTCGAGGAATTTGATGCGAAAATCGGAACGCCCGTCAAGGAGCATCGCGAGAATGTCCCTGCGCCGACAAACATTTATCATAAGGATGGATTACAGCTCCAAGCTGCCCTGAAGAATGGCTCCATAACAGGATGCATTTATCACAAAATTACAGCTGTCGGTGCAGCAAAAAAACCACTTTCTGAAAGTGATATTAAACGCATCCTCGAATGGAATGCAATCACAGCAGAAGACATGGAACTTGTCATCGAAAAGAAAGGGAAGAAGGTGTTCTCCGCGAAAGGTAAAAAGTTTTTGGTTGTCAACGACACTGTGGGTAATATGTACACCGTATTGGATTCGGCAGCAGCGGCGGAGTACTATTCCAAATAGGGTCGATCGCCACTAATTCCGGCCACCTCACAAGGAATTCATCTCACGTGTGCAGCGATGATTCCCACGGCTCCGCAAGACAGCTAGCTAGCACCACCATAGAATTCGGCTTAAACTATCACTAAACCAATCAGCGCAACCTCGATGGATCAGGTCCCAACACATTCCTGATTTATTTCCAGCATTGACCTTAGCAAGTTTCGCTGCCGCAGCTGACACATCCTCTGAGAACTTGCTGGTAGCGAACAAAAAACCGCAACCGTGTCAGCAACCATCTAATGTCCGGGAGTTTCTTGTGAAGAATCAGGAACATATTGCCTCAGAGAACCTCGATCGGTTAAAATAATGAAACCGTCTGTCACCACACTACTGCCAATTCCACTCTTGCTGCTTGCCCTAGCTCCGACGAATCCATACGCTTACTATACATTTTTGAGGATTGTCTGCTGTGGATGCTTCGGATACGCAGCATTCCTCCAGCGCAGCCAAGGTCGCAATTCATGGACATTCGCCTTTGTTGGACTTGCAGTAGTTTACAATCCAGTTTTTCGCATTCATCTGGATCGCACTTTTTGGAGCATTGTGAACATTGCGACCATAGTTTTCCTCATAGTCGCTTACAAGAACCTCCATCGCAGAGCGCCATGAATCATGTTTTTCTATGCTTTTTCAAAAAGCCGAAATTTTTGATTGTCACATTCTGGCGCGCATGGGCGGAACAGGCCCTTAAACGCACCCTCGGGTCAATTTCTTGTCATACCCATCAAGCAACACGAAGTTTACACAACATTCCATCGCCAATTAGCATGGCCCTGATGGAAATCCCTCCATTGCCTGGACCGTCCACAACCGGAACTCGTCACGAGGCGAACGCAGTCCCGCTTGGATTCCTGCGAAGATTTGCACTGGTTTATTTGTGGCGGCCCTGATTTGTCCGCCGCCACTGAAAGCGGCCTTTTCCGTCACGGCTAATGTCCAAACCCCTACCTCTGTTTTCCGTTTCATGTCTGAGCGAAACACCCTCCGGTGATGCAATGGAAACACGTAGTATGCCGAAATCAGACTCCGGTGATCTCAGCTGAATATGTACCTCAGAAGATCGATGGGCCAAATAAGAGCTCTCACGCTTGATTCCATCGACTTATCGAAAAACCAGGCAAAGAAACCGTGCTGCTGTATAAATTTCCAGCCGTGGTACGTGCCAGAAATCACGCACCCGATAGGGTAAATTACTTTAACTAGGTCAAAAAAAACCCTTCCGATCTCGCTTTCGTCTTTGTTATTAATCATTTTTTAAACCTTAAATAAGAGGGCGGTTTCGGTTGTCCAGCTCCATATTCAATGAAAGAACCATCCCAATCATTTGATTTAATGTTGACGTCGAGCCCTCCGTTACAAATCTTCACCACACTTTTCCTCAAAATGCAAACAATTTATGCTGTAACCCGAAAGTGATGAGCTGGATCATATGGTGCAACCAGCGTCACCGCAAGCTGCACGGGGTGGTCCGCATGGCATTGCACTTCCCGCTAACCTCATCCTCATGGATGAATCTTGTCGAACGATTCTTCCGCGAACTGGCAATCGATTGCGTGCGCGATGGCAGCTTCAGAAGCGTCGGCGAGCTGGCGGCCTCGATAGAAGCCTATCTAAGGCAGCGCGATCATAACCCGAAGCGATACGTCTGGAAAGCCGAAGGAGCGGATATACTCAGGAAGTTGCACCGAGCAAAGGAATCTCTCACCAAAGTCTGCGAATCAAAACCGTACTGAAGACCTATTTCACGCCCGGCACATAAGATGTTTGCGAATGCTCACAGAATTCCTGCCGATTGCTCGGTGCGCAGATTCCCTGCACCGACCTCCTCGGAGTGACCCTCATGCCGAACGACCACAAGAACGGGCAGTTTCATAGCGGGCAAGGTAATGCGCCCTCCTGGCGCTTTGTCCAGAGGACCCTGAGGATCAAACCTCGGTGGGCCCTCCCCCGGAGTCTACTTTCCACCATTCCTCCACGACAGAAGATAACGGGCACGTAACCCCAGTTCGTGATCCGCCGTTTCACGAGCCAATGCCGCAGATTCCTCCGCAAACGCACAGCCCCCCCCTCACCCCCCAATCTCCGCCAGCCTTGCCGCCAGCAGCCGCACCGCGAGCGCTTCCACCGCCGGCTGGCCCAGCCGTTCCACCACCTCGAGCGCAAAGCCCAGCGACATCATGTGTTCCGCCGCTTCCCGCGGAATCCCGCGGCTCAGCAGATAGAACACCTCTTCCTCGCTCAAGCGCCCGCTTGTCGACCCGTGCGAACACTTCACCTGGTCCGCATTGATCTCCAGACCCGGCATCGAATTCGCTTCGCACTCGCCGCTCAGCAGCAGATTCCGGCACTTCTGATAGGCATCCGTGTAATGCGCCCCCTCGTCCACTCGGATCAGCCCCGCGAACACCGTCCGCGCCTTCCCGAACAGGATGTTCTTGTAGAGCAGATCACTCCCCGTGTGCGCACTCAGATGATCCTGCAGCGTCCGCTGATCAACCTCCTGCGTGCCCGCCGCCAGAGACACGCTCAGCATGTCGCTCCGACCACCCTCACCCGCCACCTCACTCAGGACCTCCGTCCTCACAGAACCAGAGCCCAGCTGAAACGCCGCATGCTTCACCTGCGCATCCCGCTCGCTCCGCAGCGTCGAAAAATGCATCGCCTTCCCGCCCTCAGGATGCCCGTTGAACTGCACGTAATTCACCGCCGCACCCCGCGCCGCATGAATCTGCGCCGCCCCGCACGACCACACCGGCCCCGTCCCTGCCGCCACATGATGCTCCACCACCGTCACCCGCGAATTCTCACCAGCCAGGATGATCGTCCGCGGGAAACCCGTGGCCTGCGCCTCCGTCAGCCAGTGCACAATCTCCACCGGTGCGCCCACCTCCACGCCCGCCGCCGTCACAATCACCACCGCATCCGCCAGTTGCGCCTGATGCAGCGCCGCAAACTTCTCGCCGCCCAATCCCGTCGTCGGCACCCCTAGCAACGCACGCAGCCGCTCCCCGTGCCGTCCGAGCGCCTCGCGCAGCGTCAGCACCTCCAGCCCCTTCACCTCCGCGCCGTCCTTCACCACCACCGCATCATTCACCGTCACGACCCGCGCCGCCGTCTCCTTCAATCCCTCGAAACCCGGATCCTCACCCCCAGGCAGCCGCCGGAACCCGTCAAACTCCAGCAACCCCAGATTCGCAAACCGCCAGTGTTCATCCTTCCGGCTCGGCATCGCCAGATTCGTAAACCTCTCCCATGCCTCCCGCTGGGATTCAGCAAACCATTCCGGCAATCCAGCATGGTTCCACATCGGAGCATCAAGAAACACAGAAGGCACGAAAGTAGGGGGTTGATTGAGTACAGTGGACATCGAAAAAAAAGGTCAGCGCAAGTCAGGTTCCAAAGTTCGCTTCACGAAAGCACCTCTCGCTTGAACAGCAGCAGCACCTCCACAGTGCGCCCCGTCGTGTTGCTCGTCTCCAGCGTCGACACCAGCTCCCAGCCAAGCGACCCCAACCGGTTCAGCTCCGCGGCAATCTCATCCGTATCCACCCGGCCGCCTCCCCACCAGCCGATCGCCCCGCTGACCCCCGGCGTGATTACCTTGTACTCCCACCGCTTCATCAGCCCACACTCCCCTCCATCTCAAGGTCGATCAGCCGCTTCAGCTCCACGCTGTATTCCATCGGAAACTCCCGCACCAGGTCGTTGATGAACCCATTCACCGACAGACTCATCGCCTCGCCCTCGCTCAGCCCGCGCTGCTGCATGTAGAAAATCTGCTCCGCACTCACCTGACTCACACTAGCCTCGTGCTGGCACGCATGCTCGTTCCCGCGCACCGTGATCGCAGGATACGTGTCCGTCCGGCTGCTGCTGTTGATCAGCAAGGCATCGCACTCCGTGTTGTTCTTGCACCCTTTCAGATGCTTCGGAATGTGCACCTGTCCGCGGTACGTCGAACGACCCGTCCCCAGACTGATCGACTTGCTCACAATGTTAGAAGTCGTCTCGTCCGCTGCGTGAATCATCTTCGCCCCGGTGTCCTGGTGCTGCCCGTTCCCTGCCAGCGCAATACTGATCACCTCGCCCCGCGCCCGCCGTCCCTTCATGATCACCCCGGGATACTTCATCGTCAGCCGGCTCCCGATGTTGCAGTCAATCCAACGGATCTCCGCATCCTCGTGCGCAATCCCCCGCTTCGTCACCAGATTGAACACATTCGCCGACCAGTTCTGCACCGTCACATACTGAATCTTCGCCCCCTTCATCGCCACCAGTTCCACCACCGCGCTGTGCAGCGTGCTCGTCTCGAACTTCGGAGCCGTGCAGCCCTCCATGTACATCACCTCAGCACCCTCATCCACAATGATCAGGGTCCGCTCGAACTGCCCGAATTGCTCGCTGTTGATCCGGAAGTACGCCTGCAGCGGATGCTTCACCTTAACACCCTTCGGCACGTAAATGAACGACCCGCCCGAAAACACCGCACTGTTCAGCGCACTGAACTTGTTATCCCCCGTCGGAATCACCTTCCCGAACCACGGCCGGAAGATCTCCGCATGCTCCTTCAACCCCTCCGTGCTGTTCACAAAGATCACCCCCTGATCACTCACCGCCTTCTGAATGTTCGAATACGCCGCCTCACTGTCGAACTGCGCCTCCACCCCGGCCAGAAACTTCCGCTCCTGCTCCGGAATCCCCAACCGCTCGAACGTCCGCTTCACATCGTCAGGCACTTCATCCCACGACCGCTTCGGCTGCGAACCACTGCTCAGATAATAACGGATCTTCTGGAACTCGATCGCCTCCAGATCCTTCGTCGCCCAGTTCGTCGGCATCGGCTTCTCGTTGAATACCTTCAACGCACGCTTCCGGAACTCGCGCACCCACTCCGGATCGTTCTTCACATTGCAGATGTAATCAATCGTCTGCTCGCTCAGCCCGAACCCCGCATCGTACGTGTGATTCTCAGGATAGGAAAAATCTCCCACACTGCGGTCAATATCGACCGCCGACATGGTTTCCTGATCAAGTTCAGTGGATGGCGAGGACATTTCTTTAATTTGGTCAGTGGTTGTTTCCGCGTTCAGGCCGCCTTCAGCAGCCAGTCATAACCTTTCTCTTCCAGCTCCAGCGCCAGCTCCGGCCCCCCCGTCCGGATGATCCGCCCGTCCGCCAGCACATGCACCACATCCGGCCGGATGTAATCAAGGAGCCGCTGATAGTGCGTGATCACCAGCACCCCAAGCTCAGGCCCGCGCATCGCATTCACCCCGTCCGCCACAATCTTCAGCGCATCAATGTCCAGCCCGGAATCCGTCTCGTCCAGAATCGCATACTTCGGCTCCAGCATCGCCATCTGCAGAATCTCATTCCGCTTCTTCTCCCCGCCCGAAAACCCCTCGTTCACACTCCGCGCCGTAAACGACCGGTCCATCTTCAGCATGTCCATCTTCTGATAGAGATGCTGATAGAACTTAACCGCATCAATCTGCTCCCCCTTCGGCAGCCGCGCCTGCAGCGCCGCACGCAGAAAATTCGCATTGCTCACCCCCGGGATTTCCACCGGATACTGAAACGCCAGAAACAACCCCTCGCGGCTCCGCTCATCAATCCCCATCTCCAGCAGATTCCGACCATCCATCAGCGCCTCGCCCCCGGTCACCTGGTAATCCTCATGCCCGGCCAGCACCTTGCTCAGCGTGCTCTTCCCGGAGCCATTCGGCCCCATGATCGCATGCACTTCGCCCTTCGGCACCTCAAGGCTCAGCCCTTTGAGAATTTCACGGTCGCCGATCGTGGCGTGCAGATTCTTGATTTCGAGTTTCATGATCATCAGAAAATTCAACGTTTACTTCCCTGCCCTCGCCGCCTTCTCCCCCCGCACCGACTTCGCACACTTCGGACACAACCCCCGGATCGACACCTCCATCCGGCTCACAATCGTCCCCCGCGGCAACTCCAGCGCCGCACCCGCAGGCCCGTCAATCTCCACATCCGTCACCGCCCCGCACTGCTCACAGTGAAAATGCCCGTGGTCATTCAGATTCGGACAATACCGCGACGGCGCACGGTCAAGATTCACCTGCTTCACCAGCCCGCTCTGCGTCAGCGCTTCCAGACAATTGTAAACCGTCGCCAGCGAAATGTGCGGCACCCGGTCCTTCACCCGAATGAACAACTCCGTCGCCGTCGGATGATCCCGCTGCGTCCGCAGCACTTCGTACACCTCACGCCGCTGCCGCGTCAGCCGATACGCCGGCCCCAGCCCCGGCATCTCAGCAGGAACAGTGGTAGCAGCAATCGGTGGACGGGAAGACATGGGGGCTTTGCGCATACTTACGTCTCCCGGCTTATCAAGAATTATTCCAAATAAGATTTTTTTCGCCCGCTCCCCTCACGCCCCCATTTCGCCTTTCCCGCCCCGCTTCCCCCACCCTATACCATCTCCCCCAGCTCCCGCTCCCATGAACCCGCTCACCGATCCCTTCGAGTCCGCCCGCCGCGACGCCGGCGTCCTCCGCTGCCCCTTCAAAGGCGAGGACATCCTCATGCTCCTCCGCCACGAAGACGTCCGCTCCGCCGCCAAGGACTGGAAAACCTTCAGCTCCGACGCCCCCTTCCGCGTCCCCATCCCCTCGGAAGAAGACGTCCGCAGCATGCGCCAGCTCCCCATCGAAACCGATCCCCCCGAACACTCCGCCTACCGCAAAATCGCCGACCCCTTCTTCCAGCGACCCAAAAACCCCGACTTCATCGCCCGCGTCGAACACCTCATCAACTCCCACCTCGACGCCGCCCTCCAGCTCCCCTCACTCGAAGTCGTCCACTCCTTCGCCCTCCCCATCCAGTCCCACGCCCTCACCTATCTCCTCAACGTCCCCGAATCCGAAGCCGCCACATGGATCGGCTGGGGCATCCACGTCTTCAAAGTCTCCGGCACCCTCAAAAAAGGCGTCGCCCTCGAAGACTACCTCCACGCCCAGTTCGATCGCGCCGAGCAATCCCCAGGCGACGACTTCTTCAGCGCCCTCACCACCGCCGAATACCAGGGCCGCCGTCTCACCCGCGACGAAATGATGGGCTTCGCCAACCTCGCCTTCGCCGGCGGCCGCGACACCGTCATCCACACCATCGCCTGCGCCCTCGGCTGGCTCGCCGAACACCCCGAAGCCCTCGCCTTCCTCCGCGAAGACCCCGCACGCATCACCCACGCCAGCGAGGAATTCTTCCGCGTCTTCATGCCCCTCACCCACATCGGCCGGGTCTGCCCCCAACCCACCGAACTCCACGGCCAATCCGTCCCCGCAGGCAGCCGCATCTCTCTCTGCTGGGCCTACGCCAACTTCGACGACGCCGCCTTCCCTAACCCCTACGAGGTCCGCCTCGACCGCAAACCCAATCCCCACCTCTCCTTCGGCTTCGGCACCCACCTCTGCATGGGCGCACCTCACGCCCGGCTCATCCTCCGCACGCTCCTCCGCCTCGTCTCCTCCCGCATCAGCCGTCTCTCCATCATCCACGCCGAACCACGCACCGAACACGAAGCCCTCTTCTCCCGCACCCTCGGCTACGATTCCCTAACGCTCCGCTTCGAGCCGCTCTGATCACACCGACTCCAGAAACCGCCGGTAGAATCCCACGCCTTCCTCCAGTGCCGCCACGCTGATCCATTCGTCAGCCGTGTGCGCCTGCGCAATGTCCCCAGGCCCCGCCGCCACCGACGGAATCCCCCCGATCTCCGCCAGCCACAGCGCATCGCAGAACCACGTCGCCCCGGCCGTCCCGCTCCCCGCCGCCGCCAGCTTCACCACTAGCGGATGCCCCGCATCCGTCTCCAGTGGCGCACACACCGGATCACTCTCGATCCTGACCACTCCCGCGTAACCGCTCGACTCCAGAAACTCCTCCAGCAGCCGCCTCACCCCATACCGATGCACCCCCGGCGTAAACCGGATGTCCAGCCACACCGTGCAGTGATCCGGCACAATGTTCGTCCGCGTCCCCCCGCGGATCATCCCGATGTTGATCGTGCTGTCTCCTAACACCCCATGCCGGAACTCCGGAGCTGCCAGCCGCTCCCGGAATCCCGCATCCAGCGCCGCCACCACCGGCAGCATCAGCGTCACCGCATTCACCCCCCGCTCCGGCGTCGACCCGTGCACCGCCTTCCCCTCCGTGTGCAGCCGCAGCCACCACGATCCCTTGTGCGTGTGCACCGCCGCACACCCCGTCGGTTCCCCCACCACCGCAAAATCATACTGCCCGGCATACCGCTCCGCAAAATGCCGCGACCCATGCTGCGCCGTCTCCTCACCCATGAACCCCGCAAACGTCACCTCCGCCCCGAGATCCGCTATCCCCGGCCCGATCTCCTCCAGCGCCGCCAGCATCGCCGCCATCGTCCCCTTCGTGTCACACGCCCCCCGACCCCACACCCGCCCGTCCCGCACCTCCGCTCCAAACGGATCAATCGTCATCCCGCTCACACTAACCGTATCCGTGTGCGGCCCCAGCAGAATCCTCGGCTTCCCCGCCCCGCCACGCGACGGAAACCTCGCCACCACATTCGGCCGCCCCGGCAGCACTTCATCATACCACACCTCCGCTCCCAGCCTCCGGCAGAATTCCCCCGCGTACTCCGCACAGGCCAGCTCCCCAGTCTGCGCCGTCCCCGCCTCCCCGTCCGGATTGACGCTCGGTATCGCAATGAGATCCTGAAGAATGCGGACAACCCTGGAATTCATATCGTTCAGCGTTTCAGTCGTTCCTTCATCTCACGGTACCAGGCCACAAACTTCGGCACCCCTTCGCTCACCGGCGTGTGCGGCGCATAACCTAGCAACTCCTTCGCCTTCGTCACATCCGCATACGTCAGCGGCACATCCCCAGGCTGCAGCGGCAGATTCTCAATCTCCGCCGTCTTCCCCAGCGCCCGCTCCACCGCCACAATCAACTCACTCAGCTTCGTCGTCTGACTCCCCCCGAGATTGAAAATCTCAAACATCGCCCCCTCATACCGCGACGACGCCAGAATCCCATCCACAATGTCCTCGATGTACGTGTAATCCCGCGCCGTCGACCCATCCCCGTACCGCGGCACCGGCTTCCCTTCGTCAATCAGCTTCGTGAACTTCGAAATCGCCAGGTCAGGCCGCTGCCTCGGACCATACACCGTGAAAAACCGCAGACACACCGTCCGGATCCCATACAGATTCGTGTAGTTCGAACACAACTGCTCCCCAGCCATCTTCGTCATCGCATACGGCGAAATCGTGTTCACAATCAGATCCGTCTCCGCAAACGGCACCTTCTTGTTGATCCCGTACACCGACGAACTGCTCGCAAACACAAACCGCCCGCAGCCGTGCCGCCGCGACGCCTCCAGCAGGTTGAACGTCCCATTGATGTTCGTCGCCAGATACAACTCCGGCTCCATGATCGACGGCCTCACCCCAGCCCGCGCCGCAAGGTGAATCACCAAGTCAAACTTCCCAGCCGCAAACACACGGTCCACCAGCCCGCGATCCCGAATGTCCCCCTCCACCACTTCCGCCCCACCGCCAAACGCCTCCACATTCGCACGCTTCACCGCCGGATCATAAAAATCATTGAACTCATCCAGCACCGTCACCCGCGCCCCCTGCCCAAGCAGCCGCTCGACCGTATGCGATCCAATGAAGCCGGCGCCGCCGGTGACTAAAACGTTCATCCAGGGCGCTTACCCCTCACCCCCCAAAGGGTCAAGGAGAACCGCACCCCCCCTCCCCCCCTCCGAACCAGCGCGCCGCAGGCTCTGGACTGCTGGGAGAATCACAGCTCTCCCTGCGCACGGAGTGCGCCTACCAGCCCTCCGTACTCGCCCCTCTCCGACCAAGCCCCCTCCAAACCCGCCCTCCCCACAAGCCCCCTTTTACTATTTACTATTTCCAATTTCCCCCCCTCCCCACCAGCCCTACCAGCCCAAGAAACCATTCGTGCCCATCCGTGAAATCCGTGGTTCAATACCCCCTCTCCCCACAAGCCCATCTCAAATCTCAAATTTCAAATCTCAAATCTCAAATCCCCCCCCCATGACCCGCGCCCTCATCGCCATCCTCGCCCTCCAACCCCTCCACCTACCCGCCGCGCCCCCGGAACCACCACCACCGCCCGAATACCGCGTCGTCGCCATCGCCGGCCGCTTCGCCGCCTACGTCGGCCCCCAGCCGCTCATCCTCTCCAGCAAACTCAGAGAAAAATCCCCGACCACCTACGAAGCCGCCATCCTCGCCTTCGGCCCCGCCTTCACCCACCAGCAATCCTCCTCCGGATCATGGGAATGGCACTTCGATGACGGTAAATCCTACCGCGTCCCCGGCAATTGGTCCGGCCCCCTCACCTCCCCCATCACCCTCAAACTCCTCGAATCCTCTCCCCCACCACCACCCAAATCCCCAACCCCGCCACCACACTGACAACACCACAGCCGCCCTCTCTCCACTCACCGCCGCCGCGCCGCCAACTCCCGATACCACCGCAACGCCTCCGCCTCGACTCGCCTGATCCAGTCCGCCTTGCAATCCCCGTAGGCATGGGAATCGCTCGCATGAAGCCCCGCACAACGCAGCTTCTCACCCTGATACTCCCCTGCCACCGCCTCATGTGCCCTCAAATACTCCCGAAACGCTAGGTGCCGTTCCACATGCGGCGACCCCTCCCGAAAACAGTGCACCTGCGCCACCCGCGCCCCTGACACATCGTCCTTCGTGAAGTATCGACGACCCTCCATCCCTAGCTCTCCCCATCCACGATACCCCAATCCCTCCAGACACGTCGCCGCCCCGTCAATCACCGAAAGCTCGGCCACCACCACCATCAAATCAACAATCGGCTTCGCCGCCAGCCCCGGAACCGCCGTCGATCCAATGTGGTGCACCTCACAAACCTCCCCACCAACCGCATCCTTCCACAACCCCATCTCCCGCCGCGCCCTCACCAGCCATTCCCCTGAATAAGGAACCATCTCAACTCGGATCGGCGGCGGCATGGCAGGCGGCAATTCTCAGTTAGTCCCCATCAGAAATCCCCGCACCCCGCCAAGGGGTGCCGGCCTGTAGCCGGAGGTTGAGCGCGGCACCCGCGACACCACCGGATTGCCGCCCCCAACCCACGCACGCTCCCCCACACGATCGGCAGCACCCAATCGCCAAACCAACAACAGCACAACTCTCATCACAACACCACCCCTGCCACAACCCACCCCCCCCGTCACCACAAATCACCCTCCCCAACACGCCCTCTCCCCAAAGCCCGGCGGGTGATTGCCTTCGTCCTCCTGATGGATGTCAGCAAAGGTTTCGATGGCATTGCCATCAGGGCAACTGCACAGCCACCCTGGCAAAGCCGCGCTGGGTGGTGGCGCGGTCCAGCACTTGGCTGGCTACGATGCGTTCCCAACACGCATCAATAGGCGTGACCGTGACCGGCCCGGTCATGGGAATGAAGGTCCCAGGCTCCAGGTTGGTGGAATACTCAGGCGTGTAAAGCAGCCCGCTCACCGTGTTCCGCAGATACTCGACTTCCAGCGTGACGCTGGTGGCATTCTCCGTGATCCGGTAATCGGGCAGTCCGGCAGTGCCGCCCGTGCCGAAGATCAGCTGGCGCACGTCGGATCCGAGGGGATTGAGGTTGAAGGCATACTTCGTCAGATTGTTGACGCCGTCGTGGAATGGCGTTGCCAACGCCTGCGCATCCGGGCCGGATAATCCCGCGGCCCAGGCATTGAAGAGCGCCTGCGGGGAAGTGCCGGTGCCGCGGATCGTCAGGCCCCAGCTCACCAGCGTGCTCACATTGCCGCCGGAAGCATCCACGAGGAACAGGGTCCATTCGCCGTTGGGATCCAATCCTTGGAAGCTGCTGAGAAATGCGGTGCGGGGATTGGAATCCAGCACTTCCAGCGGATCGGTCTCCCGGGCGTCCGGCTGCAAGCTTCCGGTGAGCAGCGCCGTGCCAGTGGCGGCATGGGCATCGGTCACGGCGTCATCGCTGAACGTCACCCGCAACCCGGTATCGCGGGCACCGGCTTCGGAAAACGCGGTGCGGCCCGGGCGGTTGAGCAATACGGAGTAGCCGGTGTCGTGCGAGAGCCACGCATGGAGATCGCCATTCCAGCCGCCGGAAAGCTGAACCTTTACCTCCAGACTGGTGATGGAGGCGAAGGGTGATGACACGGTGCGGGTGTCGGCGAGGCCGGTGGAGTCGTCATCCGGGATGGTTTGGCCGGAGGCCCACTGGATCACGGTTTCCGTGGCCCCGGCGGTGAGGACGCCGCAGGCTAGGGAGAGGGCGAGAAGAGCGATAGATTTCATAGCTGGAAGGAGGGTGGGTGGTTTGAGGGTCCAGTGGTTTTAAAGCTGCCGGATGCGGAACATCGAATTGATCGGCGGTGGCGTCGACGTGACGAACTTCACATCGCCAACCCGGTCCGCCGTCGCCGTGCCGAGCACATTGAAGTTCACCCCGTCCGTCGTCTGCTGGATCGAGTAGGTCCGCCGCGCAATCCCGCTGAAGCTCACGCTCACATTCCCGTCCGGCAGCTTCGTCACCCTCGGCGCGTTCTTCGGATTCAGCCCCGGATCCGTCGCCACCACCACCGTCACCTGCCCGGTAATGATGCGGAATCCGTCACTGAACCTCACCTCAAAGGTATCCGTTCCTGCCAGCGGCACCGGCTGCGTGAAGACAAGAGACTTCTCCACTCGGGCGATGGCCGCTCCTTTGGCACTGAGGAGGGGAAATGAGGTGAGATTCACCGGGTCCCCGTCGGGATCCGTCACCTGCTGGAGCAGTTTATCCAATAGGAGAGTCGCCGGCTTGCCCTCCACGGTTTCGATAGTCAGCGGAGTGTAAACCGGCGCGCTGTTGGGCAACACTTGACCGGTGACCGGGAAGGTGAAGGTTCCCAGCACCGGATCATTGGAAGCGATGCCCACCGTGCCGCCGAAGGTGCCGATGGCATTGGCCGTCAGTTGGATTTGAATTTCCCCAGTGCCGCCTGCGGGAATGTTGGCGTTCAGGAACGCGACCCGGTAGCCGGGCGGCACGGAGACATTGCTGATAGTTAGGGGTGCAGTGCCGGTGTTCCTGACGAAGAAGATAATGGTCTTCGGGGAAGTGACCCGGGTAACCCCGTATTCCACCGGCTGCGCCTGACCGCTCGTCACCGCCGGGAATCCCGGAGCGCTGGATCGCTGCACCGCGATGGCGGGCTGCTGGTCATTCGAGCCGATGAGCTTCAGGAGGACGAAATCCTGACTGTTCGCACCGGGACCGCCGGCGTGCCCGGCCACGTAGAGGTCTCCGGCGGCATCGACGATCACCTTGTAGGCGCTGGCCCCGGGACCGACGGGAATCATCACCCGTCCAGCGGTGCCGAAGGTGGAGTCCGGCAGGCCATTGGGCAAATAGCGCAGCACCGCGATCTCATCACCCGCCCGCCCGGCGACCACCACTCTGCCGTCCGCCTGCACAGCCACGCTGTTCGCCTGCTCTTTGTTGACTCCCGCAACGAGGTCCGTCAGCACAGCCCCGGTGGCCGCGAAGGTCACGTCGGGATCCAAAGTTCCTGACATTTGCCCGGCAATGAATCCGTGGCCGGTATCACGATCCAGCCCGGCCGTGCGGCGGGCCGCGAAAACAGGTTTTCCGGCGGTTTGCAAGGCCAGCGCCGACACGGTTTCGAACTCCGGCGCGGCACCCTCTGCCGGGTAGTCGGCAGGAGCGATCCCCGGGAAGGTGCCCACGTCCAACTGCACCCCACCGGAACTGGTTCTCCAGACACTGAGGCGACCCGTGGTGGTGGCCCGCCCGCCGATGAAGATTTCACCGGCCGCATTCTGTACCAGACACTGCCCGGCACCGGGACCGGGCAGCCGCAGCAGCCCGGCGGGCGAAGCAAATCCGGTGTCCAAGCTGCCGTTTTGATTGAACCGGCGGATATAGGCCCGGGTTCCCAGGATTTCCTGCAGACTGCCCGCCACCAGAATCTTGCCGCTCGCCGTGACCGCCACATCGCCAGTGGTGAACGCCGCCGCTGCCGACCCGTCCAGCGCTACCCCACCAGTGCCAAACGTGGCGTCCGGGGCACCGTCCGGCAGCAGCCGCATCAGCGCGAAGGTCCGGTCCGGACCGCTGAGGAACTCTGGCGGGCATGCTGCCGCGAGAATGCGACCGTCCTGCACGGCCAACCCGGTGATCGAAACGCCCGCCGCCGGGAACCCGGCCACGGTGCCCGTCGCCCAGCCGCTGTCGCCGAAGGATGGATCGACCGAGCCGTCGGGCCGCAGACACAGAACCGCGTAGTCCGTGAGGACGCCGCTGGTCGTCCGACCCGCGAGCACGAAGCGCCCGTCCTCCAGTTGTGTCATCGCATAGGCCCGGTCATCGGAATCGTTGAAATCCGCCCGCACCACGCCGCCGGTGCCAAAGCGCAGGTCCAGCGACCCCGGCGTCATGTTCTGCACGCCGCCCGTCACCGGAAACACAAACTCGGGATTCGCGGAATCGTTGGTGCTCACCGTCACCGGCCCGCTGAAGGTGCCCGGAGCCTCCGCCGTGAGGTGCAGGAAAAACGTGGCTGATTCCTGCGGTGCCAGCGGATCCGCCGGGACCGCCACCACCGCATAGCCTGGAGGAGCGGTGATGCCCGTCACCGTCAGCGGCAGGGCCCGCACGTTCTGAATGGTGAACGCCCGCGTCACTTGCTGCCCCGGCAGCGTGATCCCGAAATCCACCGCCGCTGCCTGCCCGTCCGCCAGCTTCGGACTGCCCGTGTCCGGTCCGTCATGCACGAAGACCTCCGGCGGGGTGATTTCAAAGATGTAGGCCGCACCCGAGTCGGTGGCGTTATTGTTGCTGCCATCGCCATTGATGCCCGTGGCGTTGCTGTCTTCAAAACGCGCACCGGCCACCAGCACCCCGCCGTCCAACGCTACAGCGAAACCAAATTGATCGAAGGCCTCGGTGTTGCTTGCCTTCAGAACCGCTTGTTGCACCCAGGCACCACCTGAGTGTTCGAAGAGATAGGCGGCTCCGGAATCCGGAGCACCTTGGTCCGGGCCATTACCGTTGATTCCGAAGGAAGCGCTGCCTTCTACGCGGGCCGCCACAAGCACGCGGTTTCCGGAAACAGCCACCGAGCCCCCAAACAGATCTCCCCCGGATGGACTGGACGCTTTCAGGTAAGCTTCCTGAACCCAGCTTCCGGTGTCGCGGCGGAACACGTAGGCCGCTCCACTGAGGGTCGCTTTCCCCAGATTCTGCGGCCCGTTGACGCCGGACGCTCCGCCGTCCTCACGCTCGGCTCCCACTACCAGCAAATCGCCCGAGAGCGCAACCCTTGCCCCAAACTCATCGCGCAGGCCGGGATTGGAAGCCTTGAGATATGCGCTTTGATTCCAAACACCACCGACCCGCTCGAATAAATACACGGCACCCGCGTTTTCCAACAAATTGTTGTTCTGGCTGCCGCCAACTCCAGCGCTGGCCCCATCCTCCCTATATGCCCCCACTGCCAGAGTGTTCCCGGATAGCGCGACTGCGACCCCGAAGCGATCCCCCCGGTCCGTGTTCGATGCTTTCACGTAGGCCGACAGTGTCCAGCTGCCGCCACTCCGCTCGAAAATATAGGCAGACCCTGAATCCGGGGCTGCATTCGACGCGCTGTCACCGCCAACACCGGTAGCATCGGAGTCCTCCAAGTCCGCGCCTACCACAACCGTGTCCCCCGAGATGGCCACTGCTCCTCCAAAACGGTCCTCCACATCGAGACGCGGTGGAGTGAGCAGCGCCTGCAAAGCCCAAGTGGTGCCCGTTCGCTGAAAGACGGCCACTGGCGCGTTGAGCACATTGCCCACCACCACGGTGTCGCCGGAGATGGCAACAGCGCTGCCAAAGTCACGCCCGGTCTGTATGCCCGGCGGAGTCCGCAATACGGCCTGAGGACTCCACTCACCGGAGCCGCTGTCTTTGACAAAGACATGAACTTCCTCGCGCAGGGACAGATTCGTTTGGCCACTCAATGGGGCACTTACCACCACGGTATTTCCACTCACCGCCACTGCCCGGCCCAAGTTGGAGCCGATTCTGGCCACGTCCGCCTTCGCATACGCCGTTTGTGCTATCATAAGCGGTGTCATGCCTGTGCCGGTCAGGGGGACACTGAAGGGGTTTTCGTCGGAATCGGTGCTGGCGATGCTCAGGGTGGCGTGGTAGGCGCGCAGGGCATCAGGTTGGAACTTCACGCGCAAGGCGCTGCCGTCACCCGCGGCCAGCGAGGAGGCAAAGCCCTGGGTGTCCAGCACGAAGAAGGCTGCATCCGGGCCGGTGATGGTGGCGGCGATGGAGCCGAGGCTGGTGAGCGTGCCGACGTTTTCCACAATGAAGCTCCGTGCCGGGAAACTCACGCCAATAGGCTGGGCGCCAAAGTCCAGCGGGGCTCCATCCACCAGTTCCGTGTCCAGCGGATGCTGCACGGAGATTTCCGCGCCGATGCCACGGCCAGTGATCGTGAACGACCGGTCGGGCGCGTTGTCGCTCTCGAAGACGATTCTGGAACTGCGATTCCCCAAGGCCTGCGGGATGAAGCCGACCTCTACGGCCACAGATTCGCCAGGTGCCAAGTCGTCATCGGTGACGAGCGCTGTGCTGGCGGCGCTGGCATCGTTGTTGGGAGCGATGGGATTGCGGATGCCGACGTTAAAAACATGGCCAGGGCCGGGATTCCGCAGGGTCACCGTGCGGGTCGCGGTGGTGCCCAGTGCGAGATCTCCGACATTGAGGGACGTGATGATGGTGCCTTGCGAGTTTTGCACAACCAGCCTGCCCTCATTCGCATTCACCGTAATGGTTACATCCTCCTCAATGCCCTCGCCCAGATGCTCGGCGCGGAGGCGGACGGCGAGGCTCCGGGTGGCGGAGCGCAGCAGCGGGCGCGCGGTGACGAGCTGGTTGCCGGTCACGGACAGCGCATCATTCGGCGTGGCGCTGACGATGGAGAAGGTGGCCGTGGCCTCCGGATCAGCGGGATTGATGACCGTGCCCAGGTTCGCGATCACAGTTCCGGCGGGCACATTTTCGAGTACGGCGGTGCCGCTCAGCGTGATGTCGGTCACAGCCACATCACCCACGGTGATGGCGAGATCCTGCTCGAAGCTCTCCCCATTCGCATCCGTGGCCTTCACGCGAATGCTGCGGGTCGGAGCGTCCTCAAAATCGAGCGCGGTGGCGGCGGTTTTCACGGTGGTGCCGTCGAGGGTGAAGCGCGCATTGTCCGCCGCACCCGCCAACAATTCCCAGGTGCTGATGGCCGTGCCTGCCGGGACTATGGTGGTGACGGAGAGATCACCCACCGGGGCGTTGGCCTTGCCTTCGAGGATGGATGAGGTCGAAAGCGCGAGAGCGGTCGGGCCTTCGTCCGTTACGGAGACCGCTAAGGTCTGCGATGCCGATTCACCGCCCAGGTTGGTCGCTTTGACGAGCACATTGAACGGCCCGGGAGCGGTCTCGAAGTCGAAGTTGGCTTTGTTGGTGACGAGGTTCGAGTCGCTCACGGTAAAGGCCAGGGGCGCGGTGGTGCTGCCATCCACGGACACGACGGTGAAGGTGACGGGATCACCGCCGCCCGGCGGGTTGGTGGCGCTGAGCGCTCCGATCACATGGCCCGCCTGCTTGTTTTCCGGAAAGGTGTTGCTGGAAAGCGCCAGCGCTGTGGGATTCGGCACGTCCTGCACCTGGATGGTGAAGGTCTGCTCCAGGAAGCCGCCACCGTTGTTGGTGACGCGGAGCCGCACGCTGTAGGAAGTTTTGGTTTCGAAATCGAGGCCTGCCTTGGCCTGAAGTTGGTTGCCGGCGATTTGGAACTGACCATTTCCCGTGTCCCCCGCGCCCGCCACGAGTGTGAAAGTAAACGTAGCCGCCGCATTCGGATCGGTGGCGCTGAGCAGGCCCACCACGGTGCCGAGTGGGGCGTTCTCCACGATCTGGTTGTCACCCAGCGTCAGACTGGTGGGGGTGGTCCGGAAGTCGGAGAGGATGACCTTGTCTGCGTTGAAGGCTTTAGGCTCGATGGCGGTGGTGTCGCCGTAGTTCACCTTGAAGGTTGCTTTGCCGTCTGCCGAAGCAATCCGTGCCCCATTGGGCGCGTTGGCGAAGCTGCCATTGATCCTCGCCCCTGAGCCATCCACCACGGTGAAGGTATCACCAGCGGCCGGAAGGTAGCTCCCGGGCAGGTTCACCTCCAGGGTTACGCCGCCCACGTTAAAAACTGCCGAGCCGCCCTCTAAGAGCTGGTCATGCTGTATGCCCGGCGTGGTGCCGCTGATGTCGAATCTGAATTTGCTATTCGTATTGAGGAGTATGAGATCGCCGGTGATGGCCAGCGTGCCAGTGGTGGTGCCGATGCCAGGCTCAAAGGTGACTCCATTGGTGGTAGAGACCGAGACCGCTCCTGTGATCGTGCCGCTGCCCTGTATCTTGCCGCCCCGGATGGCAAAGGTGCCACCGCTCACACTGCCGCCATTGAGCACCAGTGCCCCGGCGGTCTGGGTGTAGGACGTGTTAAAACGGATCGTGCCGCTGTTCGCGTTGACGGTGCCGCTGTTGTTGAAGTCTACTGAATAGACGTTTCCGATGATGGTTTCACCTGTGCCGCCGCTCTTGGTGAATATGCCTTCGTTGTTGAAGGTTGCCGTGCTGTTGTAGGTGGCATTGGTGATGTTGCCATTGAAGGTGGTGATGAACTCCGAATCACTCCGATTGTTGATCACGTTGCTATTGGTGTTTCCCCGGAATCCGATTTCTCCCCCCGTCCAATTGGCCGTCATCGTTGGGCCCACGCCATCGCCCAAGTTTAGCACGCGGCCATAAGCGATCTCTCTGTTATCACCGTCAAAGGTCACACCACCTTTGGCGTTCACACTGCCCACTCCGTTGATTTTGCCATTACAGAAGAAAGGGCCGTTGATGTCCAGCGGGCCACCATCAAGCGTGCCGGTGAACGTGAGAGTGGTATCCAATGTCGTCGCCCCACTGGCGGTGATGGCACCCGCGAACACTGTGGTGCCCGCACCGGTGAAAGTGGTGCCCGCGTTGAGGTTCATGGTGCCTAGGATGAGCGCTGCACCGCTGGCGATGACGAAGTCCCCTGTATTGGTGCCAGAACTGCCGACTCCTGTGGCGATGACCAGATTTCCGGAGTTTACCTGGATCAGGCCGCTGTTGCTGAAAACAAACGGATTGCTGTTGCCGCCAAGGGTGGTCGTGCCGGTTCCGTTCTGGTTGAAGGTGCCTTCATTGTTGAAGGCGACGGCGGCTCCGTTGAAATTGCTGTACATGGAGTTGTCCGCTGTGGCGTTGATGACCGAGTCACTCCGGTTATTGATCGTGGAGCTGGTTCCCATGACGATGTTGCCGCTCGACCATGTGGTCGTCGAGCCTGCATCGGGACCCGCGCCGTCGCCGAGATTCAACACCGCGCCTTCGATGATCTGTCTTCCGTCCCCGTTGAATGTCACATCACCTGTGGCCGTGACGTTGGCAGATCCAGTGAGCACGCCCGTCAAGGTGAGGTTGCCATTTGCAGTCAAAGGGCCCGGGCCCGTCAGCATGCCGGTGATGTTCAGGCTTGAGTCCACCGTGGTTGCCGCGGCGGCGTCGATGACTCCGGAGAACAACAGGGTTCCGGCTCCCGTGTAGGTGGCACCGGCGGCCAGGGTTCGGGTCCCCGAGAATCCGCTTCGGAAATCGAGCGTGGCACCGTTGGCGATCTGGAAAGCGCCCGAAAGGGTTCCGCCCGTGCTCTCCAGGGCGAGGGTTCCGGAATTCACCTGCACGGTGCCGCTGTTGTTGAATGAGAACGTGGATGAGCCGTTATTGACACCGCCGATGATGGCGGTTCCTGCGCCGCCATTCTTGGTGAAGGTCCCCTCGTTGTTGAAAACCATCGAGCCACCGCGGTTGATGTTGCCGAAGCTTCCGCCGTCGAAGCCGACGATGAAGTTCGAGTCACTCTTGTTATTGATCACCAGGCCGCTGTGGACCAGTGGATCGCCCGAACTCCATGTGGTGTTCACCACAGGGCCGGAGCCGTCCCCAAGATTGATGGTGCGCCCGGCCATTTCAAGGGGTCCGAATGCCGCGCCGCCGAGGGCATTGATGGCTCCCGAGCCATTCACCATGCCTCCGCCCAGCGTCAAAACATCGTTGGCCGTGAGATCGAAGCCTCCGCCGGTATTGGTGCCGCCGTTCATGGTGAACTTCTGGATGGCGATGGCCTGGTCCACCGTCAGCGCGCCGCCGCTCTGCACGGCGTCATAGGTGGAGGCACTGTTGTTGGGAAAGGTGCCGGGCGCGGTTGGGGTGGACCATTTGGTGGGGTCGCTCCAGTTCCCCGTGGTGCTGTTCCAGGCGGAGGTGTGGTGCGTTGGGACCGTGACCGTGGCGGGAGCGAGGAACTCCGCTGGCGTCAACGCGGCGGAAGTTAAGCGAAACTCGTCGATATAGCCGTCGAAGTTCCTTCGGTAGGAGGATCCGGGGCCGAGGAAGTTCCCTGCACCGATGTAGAGCGGTTGATCACCGTAGAAGAGATTGGGCCACACGCCCTGGGTGATGGAATCCAGCACGCCGTCCACATAGAAGCGGAGCTGATCCGTGGAGCCGGACACATCACGATCCATGACCAGCGCGATATGATGCCACTTCCCGTCATTCACCAAGGCAGGACCGCCAAATCCCACACCAGCCCCTCCCCCAAAGCTGATAGAGCCTCCAACATTTCCGGAGAGACCGTAATCAAACTCAAACCCACCCAGGAAGCTGCCACCCTCTGCAGTGTTGAGCTTGACAGCAAACGTTGAGAAGCCAGGGCTGCCGTAGTCATCGTAGGGCGCGTCAACCTTGATGAACATCTCCACCGTGAAGTCACCCTGCTGGTGCAGCAGGGCGTTGTTGGGGATCTGCGCGAAGTTCATATCCCCGAGCGCATCGAGAGAGAAGTTCCCCGTGGCTGGAAGGGACGCACGGTCAGTGCTGTAGCTTAGTGTTCCTGCCGAGGTGCCGTGAAGCAGGTTGGGGCCGCTGTCCAAAATCGTGCCGACGGCCCCCGGACCATCTTCGAACCGGTAATGGGCGACCACATTTGACGGAGCCTGGGCAACCGCTATGCTTGCACCTGAGAAAAACGCGGCAAGGGTGCAAGAAAGGATAGCTGTTAGCCGGGACGGTTTGATCCTCATGACGGGAGGGGGGGCGGGGAGGCGGAGAGACTCGGAAAGGCGGGAGAGAGGTTCCGGATTCATGATGGAATGGCTGGATGGCGAGGTGGGTGTCGCTCTTTCCTTTCCCTTCCGTGCCGCCAGGTTGCGCCGAATCTGAAAATAAATCTCCGGGGCGCGGAAGGCAGCCAAGCGCGCGGCTTCCCCGGGGTGGAATTTCCCGCCAGGGGATTCCTCGCTGGTGACGGTGCCGGGCCGCCGCCGTCCTATCCCATCGGGAGGTTCACTCCTCCCAGCCGAGGCCCAGCTTTTTCAGTTCGGTCAGGAGGGCGTCGAGATTCCACTCGTAGAGGCGGTGGTTGCCATTGAGGAGGAACAGACGGCGGCTGTCGGCGCTGAAGGTCACCGCTTTGATGTCACGGCAGCGCGGGGTATACAATTCGATGAGCTTCCGCCCGTCCGGAATGCTCCGGATAGCGAGACGGTCGGTGTGTTCCTCGACAGCGGCGAGCCGGGAGTCCGGGCTGATGGCGGCG
This sequence comes from Verrucomicrobiaceae bacterium, assembly GCA_027483175.1. Classification (GTDB taxonomy): domain Bacteria; phylum Verrucomicrobiota; class Verrucomicrobiia; order Verrucomicrobiales; family V1-33; genus V1-33. The sequence continues at coordinate 27,385 of JAIXVE010000107.1, forward strand.
TGGCCAAAGTCGTTGCCGGACACGACGCAGACACTTTGCCACCGCTGCTTCCAGTCCGTCGTGGACAGCAGGCGGAAATTTCTCCGGGAGCGGGTGAGCATCCATTCTTCGTCCTGACTGAAGAGGGCTTTGCCGGCCCATTCGCCAAAATCGAGGTGCTGCAGTCGCTTCCCGGAGGTGCCGTCATAGACCGGCAATACTTTCCAGGACAGGGTGCTGCCACTGAAGCGCAGGCCCGCGCTCCATTCCCCGCGACGGTCCCATGGGGGAAACAGAATGACCATGCGCTGTGGCCCGGCAGAATCCCCTTCCCAGAGCGAAGTCAGGCCCGCGCTCTGACGCAAAATGGAGCGGGTACCACGAGCATCCATCTGCTGGATCATCCAGTTCCCGGTGCCCGGGACCAGCACCGGCCCGCCCAGTTGCAGCGTCTGGTCCTTCCAGGTCAGACTGCGGCGATAAATGCCATCGCCCTTACGCTGGGAGGCGAAAAGGTTGGCACTGTCCGGCGCAAAGACCGCCGTGACCTCCTTGCTGGCGGGATCGAATGGCCACTCCGCAGCCTCGCGCTGGAGCCGGGTGTCCCACAGCAGCACGCGGTTGTTCAGGCAGGTGGCGAGAAGCCGGCCATCCCGGCTGACCTCGATCTTTCCCCCGGGCCGCGCGGTGAGATCACGCGTGGTGAGGAACTCCCGGAACACCGCATCGGGCTGGAACTCCCGCCGGTTCATAAAGGCATCCGTGCGGCTGATCATGAGGGCCTTCCCGTCCGGGGTGCTGCGCAGCGGCCCCGGACCGCCCGTGATCTGCTGGATCAGCTCCCCGTCGCGCATGTCCCACAGGCTGGTGATGCCGTCGTTGTTGACGCTCACCGCCGTCCAGGTGCCGGGCAGGGAGTCGATCCTGAGGCATGCGCCGCCGCTGGCGCGGAAGGTGGCGGCGACCCGATTGTCCCGGATCACGGAAACCTCCGGCGACCGGTCCCGGGCCGCCAGCAGGCCCATCCAACTCCAGTGCATCGGACGCCTGACTCCCGGCAGGTCGATATGGCTGAGTTGCCGGCCATCGCTGATTTTCCAGAATTCCACCCCATCCGCAGTGGCGAGGGCCAGCCTGTCCGAGAGTGGGGACCATGTCAGCCCGCGCAATTCCGTCGTTAGGGTCGTGACGGTGCTCTCCCGATCCTCCGTGAACCAGCGGACTTTCAATTCCTTCCGATCATTGAGCCATGCCACTGCCGGCTCTTTGGGCGAGAGGGCAAAGGGACGCCAATGGGTGGACGGCGCCGCATCCAGCTCCCCGACCCGCCGTTTTTCCACGGTGTCCCAAATCTCCACCGCCCCGCCATTCACCAGGACCGCCCAGCGACCGGAATCCGATATCTCCATTTGGAGCAGCGAAGGGCCGTCCATGTCGAGAGACCAAAGCTCGTTGGTCTCCGGTATCGTGCGCAAACTGAGCCGGCGCTTCTGGCCCGTGCGGTCGAGATTCCGGTAGAAGAAGAGGCGGGAGAGGTCCGCCGTGACGAGCGAGACCTGCCCGAAACTACGGATTTCCTTCCAAGCCATGCGGGAACCCACCTGCCGCAGCTCCGGAAGCGTCAGGACGGAAGCGGCCACGCTGGCTGCCCGCACCGAGGGAGCCTGCCGCGCCGATTCCTCAAGGAGTGGAAGGAGCACCTCGCGGCGGTTCACGTTGGCCTCCCCGAGCCGCGCCGCCGCCTGCTCCGCCAGCGCAGTGGCCAGACCTTCACGCAGTTTCAGATTTTTCGCCTCCATGTCGGCGTTAAGGCTGGCGAGCATGAAATTCCGCCAGACCACGATGCCGATCACGCCGACGGTGAGCAGCAGCAACGCGGCCCATGCGGGATGCCGTCGCAGCCAGCGCCACACTTGCTCCCGCAACGGCTGCCGGCGGGCCAGGATCGCATCGCCCCGGAGCCAGCGGCGCAGATCATCCGCCAGTGCTCCGGCGCTGACGTAGCGGCGGGCGGGCAGCTTTTGCAGGGCCCGGCTGGTGATGATCGCCAGATCGCGCGGCACTTCCCTCGGCAGCGCGCCCGGTGCTTCTTCACTCAATTGCCGCAGCACCGTCGCCAGATTATCCCCGTGGAAGGGCGGATGTCCGGCCAGCAGTTCGTACAGCATGATCCCTAACGACCAGACATCGCTCGCGGTGCTTGCCGCGTCCTTGCCGCCGCGGGTCAGTTCCGGTGCCATGTAATTAGGCGTCCCCATCAGAGCCAGGGTCCGCGTCAGGTCGGACTCGCTCCCGAGAAGTTTGGCCAGTCCGAAGTCGCTCACGAACGGCTGCCCGCTTTCATCGAAGAGGATATTGCCCGGTTTCAAATCGCGATGCAGCACCCCGCGGGTGTGCGCAAACTGCACCGCCTCCGCCACCGTGGCGAGGAGTTCCGCAATGACCCGCCACTTTCCCCCGTAAGCCGCGATGCGTGCCGCAAGGGTGCCGCCCGTGGCCAGCTTCATGGAAAAAAACGGGGTGCCGTCCTCTTCGCCGGATTCATACACGGGAAGGATGCCGGGATGCTCCAGCCGCGCCATGGCCTCCGCCTCAAGCCGGAACCGCTGCCGCGCCTCCGGCGAATGCAGTTCCCCTCCCGGCAGAGCCTTGAGCGCCACCTCCCTCGACGGGTCTTTCTGTTGAGCCCGGTAAACCACTCCCATGCCGCCGCGGGCCAGCAATTCCAACAGTTCATACTCCCCCAGCCGGCCGATCCCGCCGTCGGGCGGTTCCGGCCCGAGCGCCCCCAGCAGCAGGCAGGCCGGGCACTCGCGTCCGGAAGCCCCATCCATAGCACTGCCGCAACCGCTGCAGTGCGGGGACAGCGCGCCGGGATCCTCGTTTTCAGTTTCCGCCATACTTATCCGTTCCCGTTTGGCGGACCGGAGTTGCCCGGCTCTGAATGATTGATCAGCAGTTTGGCCAGATAGCGAAGTTCCTCATCCACTTCATGCGGGGCGGAGACGGTGACCGAAACTGCCTGCCGCAACAATTCCCGGAACCGCTGCCGCAACCGGTGGATGGCCGCCTTCAGCGCCGAAAGGCTCAGGCCGAGTGATGCCGCCGCTTCCTCATAGGCAGGCGGAACCCCGGTGCCCGGCAGGTAAAACCGCAGCAATTCGAATTCGCGTTGCTGGTCTCTGGCCAAGAATTCCGCCTGCACCGCCTTCAGCGTGGAGTCCACCAGCGACAATGCCCATTCACGGTCGAACAGGCTGTCGGATGTCGATTGATCATCCATCATCTCCGGGCTGCTGTCATCGAAATCCTCCAGACTCAGCGGCGCGACGCCCCTGCCCCGTTTCAGAGCCTGCTGGCTCCGCAGGTGATGGTCCATCACGTGCCGAAGCGTGCCGAGGAGGAAATTGCGGAAACGGCCCTTCAGCCGGTCCGCCCGTTTCCATAAGCGGGATTCCACCAGCTTCAGAAGAAAGGCCTGGGTCAGGTCTTCAGCGTCCTCAAGGGGCAGGCCGCTGGCCTTGAGAAAAGCAAGCACCGGCCTTCGGTAGGCATGACAGAGGTTCGCCAGCGCCTCCCGCCCAGCGGTGTCGCCATTCAACGTGGCATCCGCCAACAGGGTCCATCGGGTGGTGGGAAATGACATCGCTTCTTCACCATCTATCCCCTAAACCTCTCTCGGCGCAAGACGCCACAACGCCGGGCCGACTCATCGAGGCGTCCAACAGTTCTCTCGTGCCCATGCCAGCGAATCCGGTGCCCGGAAAAATCCCACCGGTCCGACGCACCACTTCACACTCGCCGGCCACCGCCCCGAGCACCTCCATCATCGCCAAGACCTCCTCGAGTCACCCGGCAGGCCTCACACCTGGAATTGTGAATGCCCCCGGCTTCGCCACCACCTTGATCATCACCAATGCCAAGTCACCATGGAAGTCGTTGCCAATTCCGTTGGCTCGGAAATCATGAGCGAAAGGCAGTCATATCCATTGAATCTCAGGACGTTGGAAGAAAAGGACACCCGGCCGAACGCCCCGGTTGAAAATGGATATTCGACCAGATATAGTGAAATAATAAACTCTTCGCCAGAAAACATGAAACCCAAAACGAAAACTGATTGGGAAGCTCGATTTGCTTGTGAGAAGCCCTTGCAAGTAAAGACGATTGATAAGGCCTTCGCGGGGATTCCAGCAGGAGCCACAATGCTGATTGTCACTCCAAAGATGGTTGATGAGGTCATTCGGAATGTGCCTATGGGATCGGTCGTCGATCAGTCCACCATTCGCAGGGTATTGGCGAAGAAGCACAAAGCAGACTATGCGTGCCCCGTTACGACGGGAATTGCACTGAGGGTTGTTTCGGAAAGAGCCTATCTGCGATCTCAATGTGAATCGAATCAATCCGACGTCACACCATTCTGGCGAGCCGTGGATCCGAGCAGCGATCTGGCTGAGAAGCTGGCGTGCGGTAGATCATACATTCTCCAGAAGCTGAACGAAGAAGTGGCCGAACCATCCGCTCCATCCCTCGGCGGGTAACGTTCCTGTTTGAATTCGGGCTTTCCCGCCGTTCATGCGCTAGCTGTTCTCTCCGATTCGAGTGTATCTCGAAACTTCCTTTTCCGCCGTCATGGATTTCCTGCCACCCAAAGACTTGGAGGATTTCATCATCACTGAGGTGCTCCGAACCGAAATTGATCAGATGATGGAAGATGGGCAGCGATTCGATGTGACTACCACGTTTGTCGCTCATCACCAGCGTCGAGGCAGCCACAGCCTGGACACGACCAGGAGAGCCTCGCCAGCCACGATGACAGTGCGTTGTCGGAAGTCAGACATTGCTGGCTGGAGCGATTTGGTCTGCGATTTTGCCGCTGAGCCCACCACGCCATCTGGCACAGGCAAATATTGGAGGCTCACTGCCAGCGTCCGGCAAGACGAGAAGGGCTTCTATCTCACTCGACGCCAGTTCTCGCCTTCACGTGACGCTCCGGGGAGAGATGCGTGACCATTGATCTGCAGACAAACCACAGTGAGCTTTACCAAGAGCGAACAATCCGTTCGCTCACCGCCCGCAACCACGCCATCCCAGCGGTCCGGGCAGAAGACGAGTCACGCGCCACCCTCAAAACAAATCTTGCCCCCGCCTCCTGACCGGATACACTGCTTCACGTTCGCTCCAATGATGAGATCGCTCGCAAGTTTTCTGACGGTATTCGCACTATGGCTCAGTGGGAGTTGCACCAGTTCAGCAGCGTTTGTCTATCACAGTGGAATCACGACCGAGGTCTATGCGGGACAGCCAATGACAACTCGGGCAGCTTTGCTTGAACGTCGCTGAAGAAGATGCGCCGACGCCATGTTATCCTTGTAAGCCTTGCCGCCCTATTAATCGGCGGATGGTTGCTCGCACCGCGCATCGCAGTTTGGTCGATGGTGCTGGCCACCAAAAAAGGTGAAGAATCTTCGCAGGCGGCGCGGGACCGAATAGTCTTCTTTGGAGAGCGGGCGATTCAACCGACCATCGCAAGTATTGAGGAGCATTCTCCCTGGCAGCGTCGATACTGCTACCTGCCAAGCGCCCTTCAGAAAATCGGTGGATCGGCCCATCAGGACCTCCTTGCTGCGATCGATCAGCAGTACGACCCAAAGAAGCGTGCCCATCTCATCTCCGCCCTACAGTCCGCCTTCGATGACTACTCACGATTGGACACGATTATCCAGGATCATGAGGCAGGAACCATCTCTGAGATTGCTTTTGTCTTCATGGAGTCCGGTATCAGGCGTTCTTTCCCTGATGCGCCAGAACTGCTGACGGAGGGTTGGGCCCTCAATTCTGCCTTCAAGGCCTACTGGAAAAGACGCAGCGAACAAGACGTGGGTGGACAACCCGCTGCCCCGCCGAGAGTCGGAAATTGAACCCTAATGCAAACCTTTACTCTGAATCGACCCGGCGCTCCCCGTAGCGGGTGCCACCAATTCGACTTTCGCGAGAAAATGAGCACTGAGATCGTCGATACTTGGAATGCCGTGCTCGCCAAAGAGGCGAAGTCGGGCGTCACCAGCCTCTCTGAGCAGGAACGGACCATTTATTTCGTGAATCGCTTCATCCGTGATTTCTCCAATGGCGGCCTGATCGGCTTTCTCTATAACCTCTCACCTGAGTGGAGATTGCTCGAATCCTTTGAAGAAGCAATCCGAAGGGTCGGGTGTGAGTCGATCGCTGCGGTGATTGCTGACGTCCGGATGGTCTTTCAGAACGCCGGCGAGCTCGAAGAAAGGAAAGAGACATGGTCCGATTACCTCTCCCGCCTCGACCCGTCTGGCAGGCTTCTCTCGCTCGATTCAAAGTTCACGGGAGCAGATGAGGAGCTATGGGGGCGGCTGGAAGATTTCACGAAGGAATTGAACAAATGAAGAGGGCGAACCAGGCGGCACAGACACCTCCGGGCCTGACCTTTAACGTTCTCCAGGACAAGATTCACAACCAACCACAACAACCATGGGATTAATGAACGCAATATTCGGCACCGCCTCACAGATCGACCCAAACGAGCTCGCCTCTGAATTCGGACCACTCCTGATCGATGGAGAAGAGATCACGGGCGCATTTAAAGTCGTAAGAGATTTATTCGTCTTCACCCAATGCAGGCTCATCATTGCAGACAAACAGGGAATCACTGGCAAGAAGGTGGAATATCACTCGATACCCTACAAATCAATCAGCCAATTCTCTGTTGAGACCGCTGGACGCTTTGATCTGGATGTGGAACTCAAAATATACATCTCCAGCAATCCAATCCCTCTGAAGAGGGAATTCAAGAAGGGCACTGATATTATTCAGATCCAAAAGCTTTTAGCGAAATACATCATGCAATAGAATGAGAACGCGCCTCACCACGTCTCCGCTAGTGAGTGAGCCATCACTTCCACGCTCAGCCCAGAATAAAGCCATGACCACTCCCGACAGTGCCATTCCTAGATCTTGGATCACAGCAGGCTATTCACGACTTTGGGGCACCAAAGGGACTTACTCATCGGTCGCCTATGAACGCCTTCCATCACTCCCTGCCGTTGACGCATCATTCTCTTGGTTGGCGAGCGTGCCCGATCGTGACTACAGCTCGACCTTGGACAGCGATGAGAACAAACTTCAGAGTTTGCCCCGCATCCAGGAGGAGCTATCCCGTCTTGGATTCGCCCTTCCAGAGGACTTCGTGACGTTCCTTGGCAGGCAGGACATTCATGGACGCATCCCGACTTGCACGAATTGCTACCTGGAGTTGTCAGAATCCGTAACCGAATTGCCGGGTTTTCCGGGCAGTTACGTCGTAAGGTTCATGAACGACTCGCAGTGTTGTGTTCTTTGGCATCTTCTGTTTCAGCCCTCCAGTACAGTGCGCGTGCTTGCATCGTCGTTCTTTCTGGAGCGGGACATCTTCGACGCGATGGAGTATGCGGCGGACGATGATCAGCCCTTAGCCTATGAGGACGCACTTTCCGACGCCTGCATCTGTGCCGAGTCGTTCGGCGAGTTTATTTGCCGATTCGGAATCGAGAACATGATTTGGTTCGCCACACACGATAATGAGACTCTTTCACCGGTCGAACAGCGATACCTCGACGAAGCCAAGTAGGGCCGCACAGAACGGATGCAGGCAAAGGCTCGGAGGACGCGGGGAAGCTGACCTTTGATCCGATGTTTTTCACATCCGTCAGGCTCGAGGGCGGCACCATCGCATGGCCAAATGGCGCTGACCTTGCTCCTGAATACGTGGCAAAACGACTTGTCGAACAAGGCGTCGCTCCTGACTCCTGACCCGCCGCCCCGCCGTCCGTCAATTCGCGGGCCCTTTTACTTTCGCGTAGCTGCGCGCATCGCTGGCTCGCTTGTCAGGGACCGATCAGGCGCCGGGCATCCTCTGACTGCGTCGCCAGCCAGTCGGCCGCCTCTTCCGGACGTTCTTCGCTCCATTCCCTGAACTGACGCTTCACGACTCCCGGCATTTGGGGCGCGGCTCCCGCGGCAAGGGCCGCCGTCAATCCCGCGGCAGGATCCGTCACCGCCAGCTTCATCGCTTGATTCAGCAATCCGGTGTCTTTCACCGACCCGGGCGGGAGAAGGGACATGGCCTTCCTGAGCATGGGTTCCGGAACGCCGAATGGGTCGCCGCTGTTCAGTAGGCTAGCCGTGAAGCTCAATTCCTGCCAGCGGCTGTGCGTCTCCATCAGAACGCCCAGCTTTGCGTCATTTCGAATGCTGACACACCCGGTAGCGGTCGCGATCACATACGCCGTACGATCCCGTTCTTCCCGTTCCGGAATCGATCGAAGCGCAGCGATCAAACCCTCCCGGTCGCGATCCCAAAGATCACCGAGTCGGCGCGCGATGGCCTGTCCACTCATCCCATCGTACCCGGAGGACAGCCCTATACCGAAGAATGGCTGATCGGTGCTCATGTCGAAAGCAGCCGCCCGACTGAGCGCCCCGCAAAGTCTCGCCGCAGCCACATAGTAACTGGCAGGCGGGGTAAGCGAATGCAGGCGCTGAATGCCCCTGTTTCCGGCGACACGCGCCGCTTCAGCCTCCTTTCCGTCCGTTGATGAAACCGCCGCTGTAGCTTTGTTGACCTCAGCAACAGCCCGGTCGAAGGCAGCTGCTGTCCTTGGATTGGCTGGTAGCCGCTGCTCGGCCTGACAAAAGGCCGCCGTATTGTTCCACGGCTCCGCCAGCGGCTTCCCTTCCAGCAAGGCCTCCTGAGGGCTCATCCCTGTGGCTGCCTGGAAACGCCGCACGGTTTCGTCCGGGCAGTGCCGACAGGCGAGACCGAGACCGGAAGGATACTTCGCAAGGATGAAATCGAGCGCTGCACCCGGAGCTTTGCGCAGCCAAACGTCGAGCAGAACCTGGAGCATTTCACTGCCGTGGGTCTCTCCGGAAAAGGCTAGTGCCGCCTCGCATTCACGGGCCAGTTCCTTCGTGCTCAGGCGTTCCACCGCAGCCATGACTCCAGCGACTTTGGAGGGTTCCGGCTCGCTGCTTTTGCTGGTGAAGAGGAATTCCTCCATCTGCACTGCCGCCGGGCTGTGCTTCTGGAACACCAACTCTCCGCCGGGAGCGGGAGTGACGACGGACAGCGCCCGCGCCGGCCGGGCCAGTGGAACCGGTGGCGTCGGCTCATGGTCATAGACTCCAGCCAGTCCTAGCACCACAGCGGTCGCGGCGGCAGAAAAGAGAAAAGGTGCCAGTCGGATCAGTTTCATGGTCAGGGTAATGCTCGCAGGGCCTCACGCAGCGGCTTGAAGACATCGTTTGCACTGCTTTCCAGAAACGACGCCACGCCAGCAGGGTCTGCGGTTTTCCACATGCGGAACCACGGCCCCACCCTCGACTCAGCCGGCGTCTTCACATATTCCTCGCGCTTCGCGTTGTCGGAAATCAAGTCTCCCATGAATCGCCTGTTGAGGAGCTCAGCCACCTCCGCCGCCCCGTTCCTCACCAGATCGGGGTGAGCTTCCAGCCACGGCAGCCACGTGTCAGGATCTGTCAGCGACCAATTGCCGGCAATGCTGAGCATCTCGGGAGCCCCGGCGGGATGATCGTAAATCATGTCCGCGGCTTCCATGACTTCGTGGCGGGAGTTTGCAGAATTGAGCGCACGCCCCAGTGCCGGTGATCGCGCTGAAGGCGGCTGATCCAGCCCCCAGGTGAGGAGGCCGCGCCATGACTTCTTTGCCCATTCCGTGCAGAGGGCATCGCAGGTGCGCCTCAAGGCATCGCCGCGCAGGCACTCACTCAACGCCGTCGCACAGCGCAGAAAATCCTCCTCCGATTCAACAAAACGAATGGCTGCCTCCGCCCACCAGCGGTGTTTCGCCCGCTGCAGACCTTCCAGACTTTCCTCCAAGTACTGCTCCCGGTTTGCCAGATCCACGAACCCATCGGCATCCAGCCTGCCCAGCCAACCGGCGGCGCTTCGGGCAGCATCGTCGCCGGGATACTCACCATTGAGAATGCGCCGGCAGAGCGCATCACGCGGCCCCTGCGGCAGCGCACGCAGCCCTATGTGAAGATGGGAATTCGCCCGCTGCACGAACCAGGACGGAGCAGGCGGCAGCATCAGTTCGTAGAGCGCCTCCACGTTGTGCTGCGCGAGACTTTCCAGCCACGTGGCATAGAGAAACCGCCCGCGGTTTCCAGTCAGGGAGAAATTCTCCTCTTCCAGCAGCTCCAGCAACCGCCGCAGTGCCTCCGGCTGGTCCGCGACAGCCACAGACTGGGCCAGCGCAAGCTGCCGGTAATGCGTTGCCGGCGGCGCATAATCCCCAGGCTCAGCAATGCACAGCGCCACGAGCTGCTGCACGATTTCCTCAATGGCCGCCGCGGCAGGCCGGGACGGAAACATCCGCACAGAGGCTTTCGCGGGACGCCCCACGGCCCGGTTGGCCTGCCCCGCGGTGACATGGCTGGAAACACGCTGGAGTGACGGGGCACTGCACAGCAGCACCGCCCCCACACCGGCGACCATCGGTGCAGCCATTGCCGTCCATCTCCACACCCGCGCCGCCGTGCCGCCCACCATCGGGCGCACACTCTGCAGAATGGCCGAGGGAACCCCCGGAGCCGCGGCCTGCGCCGGATCGCGCAAAGCAGCCACGATCGCTGCCACGCTGAGCGCCCCCGCTGCTCCGCCACGACTCAACCGGGAGCGCATCCGCTCCAGCGCCCGACTCACCCGCTTCTGTGCCGCATCCTCCGAAATGCCCAGCACCGCACTGACCTCGCGCAGGCTTCGCCCTTCCAGATAGCGCAGCGTCACCACTTCCCGGTCCGCCCGCGGCAAGGCCGTCAGGCAGTCATCGAGGTCCGCCAGCAACTCCACCTGCGGACCCGACACCGGGCGTTCATGCAAATCGGCCGCCACCTGTTCCCGGGCCCGCCGACGGCGCTCCGCCTTCAGGTAGTCAGCCGCCGCCATGCAAGCCCGACGGTGCAGCCACCCGCCCAGCCGCTCATCCTCAGGCAACGACGGACCGCGCTTCGCCAGCGCCGCAAACACATTCTGCGCCACATCCTGCGCCGCCGCCGGCTCCCCCGTCTTCCGCAGCGCAGTGCTGTACACAAGCCCGGCATACCGCTGCACAATCCCCGCAAACGCACGCTCCGACCCGTTCCGCCGGTACGCTCCCAGCAGGACGGACACCGGCTCCACAGATTCACTCACAGGCGCACTCATCACCC
>JAIXVE010000046.1 GCA_027483175.1 Verrucomicrobiaceae bacterium
AGCGTCGTCAATACCGATACTCGCGGCGTCATCACCCGCCCGCGCTCCCCCCGTTTCCTCCCCATGGCAAGCGGGGACGCCTCAACGCCCATCCACCCCATCCCATCCAACCCGCCCGCTATTCCTTTTGCCTCCGCCGCATCCCTGCTCTCCAGTACCCGCCTGATGGCTTCCGAACAACGGCTCTTCCTCCTCGACGGCATGGCGCTCATCTACCGCGCCCACTTCGCCTTCGCCGCCAGACCTATCGTCACCAGCTACGGTCTCAATTCCTCAGCACTCTTCGGCTTCACCTCCGTCATCCTCGACCTCCTCAAATCCGAACGGCCCTCCCACATGGCCGTCGTCTTCGACACCTCCGCCCCCACCGCCCGCCACACCGAATTCCCTGCCTACAAAGCCCAGCGCGAGGAAATGCCCGAAGACCTCCGCACCGCCCTCCCTCACATGAAACGCCTCATCGAGGCCTTCAATATCCCCGTCATCAGCATGGACGGCTACGAAGCCGATGACCTCATCGGCACCCTCGCACGCCGCGCCGAATCCTCAGGCTTCTCCACCTTCATGGTCACCGCCGACAAGGACTTCGCTCAACTCGTCGACTCCCGTACCTTCATCTGGAAACCAGGCCGCCAGGGCAGCGGTCACGAAATCATCGGCGTCCCCGAAGTCTGCGCCCAATGGCAGGTCTCCCAACCCTCCCAGGTCATCGATGTCCTCGCCCTCTGGGGCGACGCCGCCGACAACTTCCCGGGCGTCCCAGGCATCGGCGAAAAAACCGCCAAAGCCCTCATCAGCCAGTGGGGCTCCCTCGAAAACCTCCTCGCCAACACCGACCAGCTCAAAGGCAAACAAAAGGAAAACCTCGTCGCCTTCGCAGAACAGGCCCGTCTCTGCCGCCGTCTCGCCACCATCTGGCTAGACTGCCCGCTCGAGATCTCCCTCGACGACCTCATCATCCGCCCCTTCGACGAAGACACGCTCCGATCCCTCCTCGTCGAATTCGAATTCACCTCCATCGGCAAACGTCTCTTCGGCGACGACTTCCGCGCCGGCCGTGGCTTCCACCGCCGCAGCGACTCCCCAGCCGATTCCGCCACCCCTCCCGACGACGATCTCTTCGCCTCGTCCTCCAACGCGGAATCCCCCACTTCCCCAGGCCTTCGCAATCTCGCCTCCACGCCGCACTCCTATCACATCGCTTCCTCCCCCGCCGAACGCTCCGCCGCCCTCGCCCAGCTCGCCACCCGCCGCGATGCCGCCTGCGCCTTCGACTGGGACGGCCCTAACCTCCGCGACGCCTCCGTCTCCGGCATCGCCCTCTCCTTCGACCCCGCCTCCGCCATCTACCTCACCGGCGCTCCCCACTCCACTCTCCTGACCGAATTCTCCGCCGCCCTCGACGGCACCCTCCTCTCCGGCTACGATCTCAAACCCGCCCTCCAGATCCTCGCCCTCGAAGGCCTCCCCGGCCCAGCCGCCTGCTTCGACGTCATGCTCGCTCACGCCGTCACCGACCCCGATCAACCTCAATCCCTGACATATCTCAGCGAAGCCCGCCTCGGCTACTCTCCAGGCGCATCACGCTCCGCAGAATCCTCCGGCCAGCTCCTCATGTCAGGCCTCGACGAAAGCAGCGCCGACGCCCGCGCCAACGCCGCCATGGAACGCGCCGACGTCTCCCTCCAGCTCGCCGCCGCCCTCCGCCCGATCATCCTCTCCCAGAACCTCGAACAGGTCTTCTACGACATCGAATCCCCTCTCCTCCCCGTCCTCGCCTCCATGGAAGCCGCCGGCATCCGAGTCGACGCCTCCATCCTTCGCGCCTCCAGCGGCATCCTCGAATCCCAGATCGCTCAACTCGAATCCGCCATCCACTCCGCCGCAGGCACCCGCTTCAATCTCAATTCCCCCAAACAACTCGGCCAGATCCTCTTCGATCACCTCAAACTCGTCGACAAACCAAAGAAAACCCGCACCGGCCAGTACGTCACCAGCGAAGACGTCCTCTCCGAACTCTCCGGCACGCACCCCATCGTCGCAGACCTCCTCGCCTATCGCGAAGCCTCCAAACTCAAAAGCACCTACGTCGACGCCCTCCCCTCCGAGATCTCCCGCCGCACCGGCCGCATCCACACCACTTTCCTCCAGGCCAGCACCAGCACCGGCCGTCTCTCCTCCAATCACCCTAACCTCCAGAACATCCCCATCCGCTCAGATCAGGGACGCGCCATCCGCAAGGCCTTCATCCCAGCCTCCCCTGACATGATCTTCCTCAGCGCCGACTACAGCCAGATCGAACTCCGCGTCATGGCCTCCCTCAGCGGCGACCCCGCCATGATCGACGCCTTCCACATGGGCGCTGACATCCACACCGCCACCGCCGCACGCGTCTTCGGTGTCTCCAATGACGAGGTCACGCCAGACATGCGCCGCACCGCCAAAATGGTCAACTTCGGCATCATCTTCGGCATCAGCCCCTTCGGCCTCGCCCAGCGTCTCGGCATCCCCAGACCTGAAGGAGCCCGCCTCATCGACGAATACTTCATCCAGTACCCAGGCGTCAAAAATTACATGGACCAGACCATCGCCGATGCCAGATCCCGCGGCTGGGTCAGCACCCTAACCGGACGCCGCCGCCCGCTCCGCGACATCGCCAGCGCCAACGCCACCGTCCGCAAAGCCGCCGAACGCACCGCCATCAACACTCCCATCCAGGGCACCGCCGCAGACATGATCAAGCTCGCCATGGTCCACATGGACCGCGAGCTCCGCTCCTCAGGCCTCCGCGCCCGCATGATCCTCCAGGTCCACGACGAACTCCTCTTCGAACTCCCAGCCTCGGAACTCGAACCGCTCTCCTCCCTCGTCAGCCGCGTCATGCGCGCCGCCCTCCCCCTCGCCGTCCCCATCGTCGTCGAAATGGGCCACGGCACCAGCTGGTTCGAGGCCCACGCCTAACCAGTCGTCCGCAGCCCCGACGCAATCGCGTTCACCGAAATCAGCAGGTCCGGCAGAAACGCCTCCGCCGCCGCTCCATCCCCCGCCGCCACCAGCCCGCGCCACTCCCGCAGCAGCGCAATCTGCTGCCGGTGCAGCACCCGCAACGGCGCTTCCCGCACCCCTAACGTCTCCGCCAGCCGCGGCCGCCGCACCATGAACGGTCCGTCAAACAAATCCTCCAGCACCGCCCGCGTCCGCTCATACTCCCCAAGTATCCGCCCCACAAACGCCCCTCTCACCCCCTCGTCCGCCACCAGCGTCGCATACGACTCCATAATCCCGCGGTTCGCACTCACTAGCGAACTCTCAATGTTCGTCAGCACATACCTCAGAAACGGCGAATCCCGCAGCACCGCCTTCAACCCCCTAAACGCCTCCCCGTCCTCCTCACGCAACCGCTCCAGCGCCGCCCCCGCACCATACCAGCCCGGCAGATAATACCGCGCCTGCGTCCACGAAAACACCCACGGAATCGCCCGCAGGTCGTCCAGCGACGGTTGCCCGCTCCGCCGCACCGGCCGCGACCCGATCCTCGCATTCTCCAAGGCATCAATCGGGGTCGCCGCCCGATAAAATGTCAGGAAACCGGGAGCCTCCAGCAACCCGCGGTACGCATCGCGGCTCCACTCCGCCAGCAGATCCATCACCGCCGCAGGCGTCTCCGCAGGCCCCGGCAGCAACCGGTGCCTCACCGCCGCCGCCGCCGTCGACGCCGCCAGCACTTCCGTGTGATACACCGCCGAATTCAGGTGCGCATACTTCTCCGCAATCGTCTCCCCCTGCTCCGTCATCCGCAAAACCCCGCCCAGCGACCCATGCGGCAACGCCTCCATGAACCAGTGCGTCGGCCCAGCCCCGCGCCCCACCGTGCCCCCGCGACCATGGAAAAACACCGGCCGCAACCCGCTCGCCGCCACCGTCTCCGCCAGCGCCCGCTGCGCCCGATGCAGTGCCCACTGACTAGCCAGAATCCCGCAGTCTTTGTTGGAATCCGAATACCCCACCATCATCTGAAATTCCCCCAGCCCCGCCAGACTCCGCTTCGTCACCGGATGCCCCAGAAATTCCCTCACAATCTCCGGCGCCCGCTCCAGATCCGCCATCGTCTCAAACAACGGCACCACCGGCACCGGACACTCCAGCCCATCAGCTCCCCACCGCGTCAACCCAGCCTCCCGCGCCAGCACATACACCGTCAGCAGATCCTCCGGACTCCGCGTCATCGACACAATCAAAGACCCCAATCCACCCCCGCCATGCGTCTCCAGATGCGACGCCAGCACCCGATAACACGCCAGCACCGCATCCGCCTCCGCCCCCGCACTCATCCCCGGCGCCAGAAACGGCCGCGGCGACGCCAGCTCCCGCTCCAGCAACTCCCGCTTCTCCTCACGCCCCCAATCCTCCCACGCCCGCCCGCCTAACAATCCCGCCACTCCTAGCAGCTGCCCCAGCGCCTTCTCATGCCACGCCGAATTCTGCCGCACATCCAGCACCGCAGAATGAAAACCAAACGTCGCCAGCCTCCTCCGCGCCGGCGCAATGAACTCCGCCGCCAGGGTCCCCGCACCAGCCGCCTCCAGCGTCTCCGCAAGGGTCGCCAGATCCGCATCCAGTTGCCCCGGCGCTCCATACGCCCCAACCCCCGGCTTCGCCTCCATCGCCGCCAGCACCAGCGCCCTCATCAGATACGCCGCCGCCCGCCACGGTTCCTCACGGTTCCGCTCAAGGATCCATCCCGCATCCACCCCGGCCACTCCCTCACACCGCACCTTCAACCGCTCTATCAATCCGCTCAGCTCCTGCGGCGGCGTCATGAACAGCTGGCTCAGCGGCAATTGATAGGCAATCCCTTCCAGCGACCGCCGGTGCACCCGCAACGCGCTGTGCCGCAACGCCTCCAGCGAACGCCGCGTCACCTCCGCCGTCACAAACGGGTGCCCGTCCCGATCCCCGCCAATCCACGTCCCGAACCGCACCAGCGGCGGCAATCCCTCAATCTCTCCACCCTCAAACCCAGCCGCCTCCCACGCCTCCCGCAAATGAATGTGCGCCCTCGTCACCGCCTCCGGAAACACCTCCCTCAAATAATGCAGCGCATTCTGCAGCTCCGCCTCAATCGACGGCCGCGTCACATGAATCTCCCCGGTCCGCCACAAGCTCTCCAACTGGGTCTCCAGCATCCCCCTCATCCGCTCCTGCTCCCGCGGCGTGAACACCGGGTGATCCATCCGGTTCAGCAACTCATAAATCTCCCGGTGCCGCTCCCGCACCGTCTCCCGCTTCGCCTCCGTCGGATGCGCCGTCAGCACAGGCTCCACCGCCACTTCCCTCAACACCCCGAGAATCGCCTCCCGCCCCAACCCCGCTCGCCTCATCGCCGCAATCTGATCTGCCCACAACCCGCGCTCCGCCGCAGGCCCCAGCTGCTTCTCCCGCTGCCGCCTCACATCCGCCGCCGTCCGCTCCTCCACAATGTTCAATAACTGAAACCAGATCGAATACGCCTGCCCAAGCTTCCGGTCCGGCCCGTCCGCCCCCACCTCCTCCAACCCAGCCCTCGGCAGCAACTCCGCCAACCTCGTCTCCCCTATCCGCTCCAGCACTTTCCCGAACCGCTGACTCAACAGCCGCAGGTCTTCATTCAGTTTCTGAAATCCCCGCTCATGAAGCGGATTCGGCGGTAGCTCAGTAGTCGGCATGGATGTCCCAGAAAAGAAAGCAGGTTCAATGCCGCAACCCGTTTCACTTACCCCGGAATGAATCGCACATCCCGAATCCGACTCTCCCCGAACGTCTCCTTCAACCGCTTCAGCACGTCCCGCTTCCACTGCCGCTCCAATTCATACCGCACCGCCGACTGCACCACAGACACCTCCAGCACCCCGCGCCGCAACGCCGTCGGCCGCGACTGCCCCGCCAGAAATGGTCCCACCATCTTCTCCCACTCCGCCGCAATCTCCTCGTGCGCCAATCGATCCCCCACCCCACTCCGCTGCACCACCCGCGCCACCAGATCCCCAATCCGCCGCTCATACCCACTCAAATCCGGAGGCACATACACGCCCCTCCACTCCGAAAGAATCCGCCGCCGCAACCGATCCGCCGCAGACGCTCCCTTCTTCTTCACCCCGTCGCCTCCACGGGCGTACCCACCCCCACCCTTCGGAGAATCAGGCCGCTCAGATGCCGCCATCGCTCCTCCCAATGGTTCCCAAACTCAACATCGTGCGCCCATCCTTTAGGCCAGACAAATCGCCCAGTCCCGGACAGCACTCACTCCGCTTAGTCCGTCCCAATCGCCTCCACAGGGCAACCCTGCATCGCCTCCTCACACTGCGCCACTTCCTCAGGCGTCGTCGGCTGCTTGTACACATAGGAATACCCGCCGTCATTGTGACGCGTGAAATTCGCAGGAGCCGTCTCCCGGCACAGGTCACAGTCGATGCACTGGTCATCAACGTAAAACTGCCCGTCTACATTCTCCGCATGCTTGTTGTCGCGATCAGCCATGGTTCTCGTTGTGATGATTGATGAAACCAAACCCTAGGGAATACTTCCGGTCTTGCAATGTGATTTTCGAAATCGTACTTCCCTTCCCCCGGCCCCACCAGCCACCATAACCTCGGCCACCCCAACAGGCTCCCTCCCAGCCACCAATCCCGCCGCCCAACACCCAAAGGCCAAGGCCCAAACGATTTCCCAGCTCCTCACGGTATGGACACTCTTCCCGATTCCCCCAAAGAACCCCGCAAGGTTCCCTCCCCCATCAACCCCTCACCGGTCCACAGACCCCAGTCCTTCGAATCCAACCCCGCCTTCAGCCGCCCAGCCGACGACGAGTTCGCTTTCGACGAAGGCCCCTCCCTCCCAGACCGCCGCGCCCCTGCCGCCCCGGAACCCTCCCCAGTCTTCGCTCCCTCCCCTTCACCCGCTCCCGCTCCCACCACTGCGGCCCCCACTGCCCCACCCAGCACGCACGACTTCGATCTGCCCGACCA
>JAIXVE010000260.1 GCA_027483175.1 Verrucomicrobiaceae bacterium
GCTGAAGCCGCGCACCTGCTCAGCGGATGAAGATAAGTCACGCGACAGACCCCGCTACCCCCTCCGCCAAGCCCCTGACCAACAGGTGCGGGATCATCGCGCCCATTTTCCTTTTTAGGATAACTCCAGAAATCGGACATCCCAGGAAATTGATGAATTCATAACGGCAGTCTCGTTCTACAATAATCTCCAACCCTCCCGGGTGCCCGCAACGCGCCGCACGCATCACTCCCGACACCCGAGCGCATCGGATGCCATCACCAGCAACCGCCCCGCCAGCGATGCAAATGGGAAATGGCACTCGTGCGTGTCCGGCACTCCCATCCGCACCGCAAATTCATAAAACGCCCGCTGCCTCTCCAGATACCACCGCACCCCGAAAACATCATCCCCTCCCTGCGCCGCCGTCTGCACCACATGCACAAACCGCTCCGGACCCAGCGGCACCCCCTGCACCGCCCACCCCAGATCCGCCGCCATCATCCCATCCTCACTGAACCACCGCGTCTCCGTCCCCTCCGCCATCCGCTCCCGACTCCGCTCCGCCGCCACCGCCAGCAACCCTCCCCCAAACCCACGCGCTCCCACCCACTTCCCTCTCCCAAACCCCTCCATCCCCTCCGCCCGCAATGCCACAGGATGCGCCAGCCGCCCAGGCAGGATGCTGAAAAACTCATGCGGCAACCTCCCCAGCTCACCCCACCCCACCACCAGATAAAACGACGTCCCATAACTCGTCAGCTCCACCACCAGCACATGCCGCGCCGCCATCACTCCCCTCGCCCAACCTCCCTCCCATTCTCCCTCCCAATCCTCTCCCGCCCCCCCCTCTTCCCCTCCTCCTTCCCCACGCTCCTCCCCCACCACCAGCGACCGCTTCGCCGCCACACTCACCATCCCTCCCGTCCGCCCGCAAACGCCGTGAATCTCCGCCAGCGCACACGCCTGCGCCCGCAGCGCCTCACCCCCCAACCTCCCACTCTGATCCTCGATCAATTCCAGCATCCCCAGCGCCGGAATCAGCTCCAGCACCAGCCGCACCGGCTCAGCCCCACCCAACGCCTCCTCAGGCATCCGAAACATGTCCCCGCACTCCGGACACGACACCATCCGCCCTGCCCGGCCCGCGGACCACAGCACAGCACTCCCGCAATGATCACACGGAACAGTCAATGACATCTCGACAATCAGAATTCCCCCTCCCCTTCACGCATCATCCTCCCGCTGTCCACCGCTCGCCTCACCGCCCCCGCGTGACGGAATTCAGTTTGCGATTCCCTCCACCCGCACTCCTCTTCCCGCCGGTCCCTTCCTTTCCCATGGCTTCCCGTCTCACTCCCACTCAGTGGCTCATCTGCATCATCGCCAGCATCGGCTTCGCGTTCGACATCTACGAACTCCTCATGCTGCCCCTGATCATCAAGCCAGCCCTCTTCTCCCTCGGCAAGCTCTCCGTCGGCACCCCGGAATACAAGGAATGGGCCCGCCTCCTCTTCTTCATCCCTGCCGTCGCCGGCGGTATCTTCGGCCTCCTCGGCGGCTGGCTCACCGACCGTCTCGGCCGCCGCCGCGTCCTCACATGGAGCATCCTCCTCTACGCCTTCGGTGCCTGCGCCGCAGGCTACGCCACCAGCCTCCCCATGCTCCTCGCCTTCCGCTGCTGCGTCTTCGTCGGCGTCTGCGTCGAATTCGTCGCCGCCGTCGCATGGCTCGCTGAACTCTTCCCTGACAAAAAACAGAAGGAAAAGGTCCTCGGCCTCACCCAGGCCTTCTCCTCCTTCGGCGGTCTCCTCGTCGCCGGCGTCAACGAATGGTGCATCTCCGCCGCCCCCTCCCTCCCAGCCATCCACGGCAACCACGAGGCATGGCGCTACACCCTCATCTCCGGCCTCATCCCAGCCATCCCCCTCATCATCATCCGACCCTTCCTCCCGGAATCCCCTGTCTGGGAAGCCAAACGCGCCGCCGGTCTCCTCAAACGCCCCAGCATCGCCGAACTCTTCGCCCCAGGCCTCCTCCGCACCACCCTCACCACCACCGCCCTCTTCGCCTGCTGCTACGGCATCGCCTTCGGTGCCATCCAGCACCTCCCCCAGATCGTCCCAGGCTTCGCCGACGTAAAATCCAAAACCACCCCAGTCGTCGCCGCCGCCGTCCAGAAGGCCACCACCGACGCCTCCACCGCCGGCAAACCCGCCCCCTCACCAGACGCCCTCAAAGCCATCACCGGCAAAGCCAAAGGCCCCATCGAAGAAAAAGAATCCGCCGTCGTCCAGAAATGGCAGGAAGTCGGCGGGCTCCTCGGCCGCATCCTCCTCGCCGTCGGGGTCCTCTACATCTCCAGTCGCCGCGCCCTCCTCCGTCTCTTCGCCGTCCCCGCTCTCCTCTTCATCCCAGCCCTCTTCTGGTGGATCGGCCAGAACATGGGCACCGCCGGAACCATCGGAGCCCTCAAATGGGGCGTCTTCCTCGCCGGCGTCCTCCTCGTCGGCCAGTTCAGCTTCTGGGGCAACTACATCCCCCGCGTCTTCCCTGTCCACCTCCGCGGCACCGGCGAAAGCTTCGCCGCCAACATCGGCGGACGCGTCCTCGGCACCAGCATGGCATGGCTCTTCTTCACGTTCTCCGACGCCACCCCGCCCAACCCCTCCAAAATGGCCTACACCGCCGCCATCATCGCCGCAGTCATGGCCCTCCTCACGCTCGTCATCATCCCCTTCATGACCGAACCCAAAGCGGAAGACGCCGAGTAACTCCCCGCCCTCACCGCCGCACCGCCGCAAACCTCGCCCGGATCCGGTCCACCAGATCCCCCACCAGAGGATTCGGAAAATGCCGCGTCGCCGTCAGCGCATAATACCGCTCCACCAGCCCAGGCACCCGCTCCACCCTCAGCAGCCGGCTCTCCTCCAGCTCCTTCTCCACCACAATCTCCGGCACTAGCGCATACCCGTTCCCTGACAGCGCCAGCAGCCGCAGCAGCGCCATGTCATCCACCTCCGCGCGCACCTGCGGCTCCACCCCGGCCCGCGCCAGCATCGCGTCAAACTCCGTCCGCAGCGGGCTCCGCTCCGACGGCAGAAACACCGGCACACCATGCAGCCACTTCGGAAACGCCCGCCGCCCCGCACCCGCCGCCGCACGCCCCACCAGATAAACCGGCATCTCTAACAGCAACTCACTGTGCAGCCCGCCCTCCCCGCTCTCCCGCTGCGGCGCTGGCACCGGTGAAATCAGCACGTCCAGCTGATGATTCAGCAATCGCGGCAGCAACGCCCGCAACTCCCCAGCCTCCACCATCACCCGGTCCGCCTCCGACAGCACCACCGGCTCAATGAACGCATACTGCAGGTTCTTCGACAGAATACTAACCGCTCCCACCCTCACACTCCGCCCGCCTCCCCCGCGCTGATCCGCCAGATGCTGCAGCATCTCCCCTCCCAGATCAAAAATCCGCTGCGCATAGTCAAAGACCACCCGCCCAGTCTCCGTCAGCTCCATCCGCCGCGCCACCCGCAGAAACAACGGCCGCCC
>JAIXVE010000250.1 GCA_027483175.1 Verrucomicrobiaceae bacterium
GAGGGGGGCTGGTTCGGAGGTGGCGGGTAGGCGTGCTCCGCACGCAGGGAGAGCTGTGATGCTCACAGCAGTACAGGGCCTGCGGCGGGCGGGTTGGGAGAGGGCGAGTACGGAGCCTCGCGTGCCCGGGCTTGTTCGGAGGGGGGCGGGTAGGCGTGCTCCGCACGCAGAGAAAGCTGTGATGGCTCACAGCAGTACAGAGCCTGCGGCGCGCTGGTTCGGAGGGGGCGGGTAGGCGTGCTCCGCACGCAGAGAGAGCTGTGATGCTCAAAGCAGTCCAGAGCCTGCGGCGCGCTGGTTGAGAGGGGCTCAGGCGTGGTCGAAATCGTCTGGTACGTTGATGGTGTCTGTTTTGAATCGGGCGACGCTCGATTGGAATGATTTCGGGGAGTTGGCGGCGAACCATGAGGCGCTGCACCATGGGTAGTCGCGGGCGTCGTTGACGAGTTGGTGGTGGACTGGGTTATTGTTTACGTAGCGGAGTCGTGCCATGAAGGCGGACTGGCGAGTGATGAGGGAATCGTGATAGTTGTTCCAGATGCGGCGGCCATGAGAGGCGTCGAGGCGATTGAGAATTGTGGCAGTGTCGCGGTGGAAGGCGGAGAGCCATGGTTTCAGGGAGACGCCGGAATCCGGAGGGGAATGTGCGATGAAATGATAGTGGTTGGAGAGGACGGCCCATGCGCGCAGGGTCCAGCCGAACTGCGAGGCGGAGTGGATGAGCATGGAGGTGACTAGGTTGAGACGGTCGTGGGAGTGGAGGAAGCGCTGGTGGCGGAAGGTGGAGGCGGTGACCATGTAGAGGCCCTCGTGAACGAGCCAGTGGGGTGGGGCGTGTGGCCACGGTGGGCGTGGGGTGGGTGCCGGCATGTGTATTTGTTGCCGAATATGCGGGAAGAGTCAATTGTGGGGAGGGGGCGGGTTCGGAGAGGGCTGGTAGGCGTGCTCCGCACGCAGGGAGAGCTGTGATGGCTCACAGCAGTACAGGGCCTGCGGCGCGCTTGTTGGGAGAGGGCGGAAATAGTAAATGGTGAATAGTAAATAGTAAAAGGGAGCGTGTTTGGAGAGTGCGAGTACAGAGCCTCGCGTGCCCGGTGCTTGTTGGGAGGGGGGCTGGTAAGCGCACTCCGTGCGCAGGGAGAGCTGTAATTCTGACAGCAGTCCAGAGCCTTCGGCTGCTTGTTCGGAGCGGGGTCTCGTTCGGAGGGGGCTTGTTCGGAGAGGGGGTTAGCGGAGGGAGGCGCGGGTGCGGGTGAAGAGGCGTGGGGTGTTGGTGGTGGGGGTGAGGGACCATGTGGTGCGGGTGAGGCCGCCGGGGAGGGAGTTGGAGCCGAGGCGGGTGAGGGGGCCTGGGGAGGACCATGAGGTGAGGTCGGGGCTGGATTCGATGGTTAGGGCG
Organism: Verrucomicrobiaceae bacterium; assembly: GCA_027483175.1. Lineage (GTDB taxonomy): Bacteria > Verrucomicrobiota > Verrucomicrobiia > Verrucomicrobiales > V1-33 > V1-33. The sequence continues at coordinate 1,400 of JAIXVE010000250.1, forward strand.
GCGGCGTCGGCGGCGGAGGCGTGGACGAGGGAGAGCGTACGATTGATCGGGGAGTATTCCGGGGTGGGTGCGGGTGAGGGGGAGGAATCGCTGGAGCCGAGGGCGTATTCGAGGAGAGCGGGGATGCCATCGAGGTCGGCGTCGGCGTCGGGGTTGCCGGTGAACGGGATGGAGTCGGAGGTGGTGGGGTTGCCGTGGATGGAGGTGCTAGGGCGCCAGCTTTCGGGGAGGTCTGGGTCGAGGGATGGGGCGATGAGGACGAGACTGGGGCCGGTGCCGTCTGATTCGGCGGGCCATGGGGCGTTGTTGTCGTAGACGAACGAGAGGATCTGTTCCCCGGCGGCGTCGCGGAGGGTGATGCGTTCGCCGGCGTTGTCGAGTGAGCCGGAGAACGGGCCGAAGACTGAGGCGGCGGGGATGTTAGGCGAGCGGAGGGCGAGGGCGGAAGGTCTGCGGGCGACGACGATGCGCTGGGCTGGGGCGAGGGTCGTGTTTTGGGGGAATGTCCATGTGATGCCGTTGGAGAACGACGCGCCGCTGATGTCGAGTGGGGCGGTGGACGTGTTGATGAGTTCGATGAATTCGAAGTCGGCGGAAGTGGCGAAGGGATCGGCGGCGGATTCGTCCGGGGAGATGGGGAGCGGGCGGTAATGGAGTTCGGTGACGCGGAGGAAGCGCTGCGGGTCGCTGGGGGCGGGCGGGACGGTTAGGGTGTCGACGATGGTGCCGGAGGGATTGCGGAGCTGGACGGAGTCGCCCTTGGAGGATAACTGGCCGTCGTAGGCCATGAGGACGAGACGGCCTTCGCCGGATTTGGGGGAGGATGGGCGGGAGCGCCAGCCGGTGGCGGATTTGGCGATGATGAGACGCCCGTCGAATCGGGCGTTGCCGGGCGGGCTGATGACACTGCCGGCGGGGAACGTGAAGGTGACGCCGCCGGAGAGCTGCCAGCCGGTGAGGTCGATGAAGTCGGGCGAGCGGTTGGTGATTTCGATGAATTCGTGGTCCTGATTGCCGGAGGCGGGGTTGGCGTCGAACGAGCCGAAGGCGACGAGCGGGGCGGCTGACTGGCTAGGTGGGAGCGGGCCGCCGTAGGTGGGGCCGAGCGGGGGATTGTTCTGGAAGATGAGACCGCGGCGTGCGGGGACGAAGGTGGAGAGGATGCGATTGGTTTCGTCGCGTGCCGAGCGTGGGATGTAGGAGACGGAAGCGGTCTGGTGCTGATTCCAGAAGCCCCAGATGCGGAGGTCGAGGTCGGCGTCGCTTTCGGGGACATCGGGAGGATCGACCTTATCGGTGAGGGCGAGCATGCGGGATTCGATTTCCGGGGCTGGGCCTGAGGGGAGGAGGAACTGGTCGGCGAGATTGCGGACCCGGCGCTGGATCATGGCTTTGGTGGTGGGGTCGTCGAGGAGATAGCCGAGGAGGGCGTTGCGGTTAGGCGGGGACGACTCCATCTGATTGTGATTGAGGGAGAAGTTGTGCATGGAGCCGTCATTGGTGCTGGTGCGGATGACGTCATCGAAGTAGGTATTGGCGATGGCAGCGCCGTCGTAGTAGTGGCCCCAGCTGAGGTCGAGGTCCCATGGGATGGGGGACCAGCGGGTGGAGCGGTCGGAGTCGCGGTAGAGCGCGTAATTCTTGTGACCCCAGTCGTAGCTGGAGCTGAAGAACATGGCGGCGATGAAGTTGATGGAGGCGGCGACGTCGACCTGATCGGTGAGGAAACGGAAGCGGGGGCTGTTGGCGGTGGGGAGCCCGATGGAGTCGTCGGTGTTGGAGAGATTGACGAGACCGGCGAGGAGAGCGGCGAGGTCGGCGTTGCCGGATTCCCATTTGCGGGTGCGTTTTTCGACGCTGGTGGTGGCGTGGGTGGGGGAGGAGTTGAAGACGTTCTGCATCTTGTAGAGCGAGCCATTGGGGTCGAGCCCGGCTTCTTCGAGGATGCCCTCATTGAGTTCGCCGGTGAGGTCGCAGGTGGAGTGGAAGATGCCGTTGAGCTGGAGACGGACGGTTTCGCAGGGGAGGGAGGGGTGGCCGGCGAGACGGAACATGTGATAGCTTTGCGGGTTGCGGAGCTTGGCGCGGTCGCGCCAGTTGGTGAGGAGATTGATGTCGGTGTGGCCTGCGCCGGAGCTGGAGAATTTGAAGCGATGGCCGCGGTTGAAGTCGACGTCCCAGCTGCGTTTGGCGTAGGCGCTAGAAGAATGGAGATTGATGTCGACGTTGTCGTAGAAGCGGCCGTTCCAGAAGAGACTGGCGCGGGTGCCGGTGGATGTTTCCGAGGCGGACTGGTTCTGGATGAAGAGGGAGAGCGTGCCGAGGCGGGAGGCGGGGTTGCGTTCGGAGGCGACGGTGCCGTGGTATTTCGGGGAATCGGTGGGTGAGGGGAACGGAGGGGACGTGCGGGAGCCTCCGGCGGAGTCGGTGGCGGCGATGCGCCAGCGGATCATGGAACCGGCGGGGACGTTAGTGAGAGGGATGGAGGCCGACCATGTGGCGCCGGAAGCGGACATGGGGAGGGATTGTTCCGTGGCGAAGCCGATGGTGTAGAAGAGCGTGGCGCTGGAGACCGGGCCGCTGGTGGGGTTGAGGGAAGCGGAGACGGGGAGGGTGGCGTCGTGGGTGGTTGGGGAGAAGGATTCGGGGTCCCGGTAGATGCGGAGCCATGAGCGGGATGTGTCGCTGGCTTCGGAGGCGTTGGCGTCGCAGACCACGTCGATGGTATCGCCTGTGGTTAGGGTGACGGGGATGGCGAAGCGGCGGAGGGTGCCGAGGACAGTGATGGGTTGGGCACCGGCGGTGAGGGGATCGGCGTCGAGGAGCGGTGTGCCATTGCGGAAGATCTGCCAGCGTGTGCCGTCTCCGGCGTTGGCGACGCCGTGGAAGAAGCCTGAGAGGACGGCTGGGCCGGAGAAGGAAGCGGTCCAGCGTCGGACTGGGCTGCTGGTGCCGCCGGAGAGACTGGGGAGGGAGTAGTCGCGGCCGAGGTCGGTATTGGGGGCGGAGGAGAGCCCGCGTTCCCATGAAGGGCCCCATTGGGAGTTGGCGGCGTTCCAGTTCTGGGAGGCGGCGGACCATGCGCCGGAGTTTTCAGCGCCGGGGAAGGGCGTGAAGGCGGCTGGGGTGTAGGTTAGGGTGGTGGTGCTGGCGAAGCCGTAGCGCCAGCCGTCCCTGCCTTGCGTGCCGCTGAACTGGTCGATGCTGTCGGCGGCGATGGTGCCGCTTTCGAGGGCGGGGAGGACAGGCTGGCGTTCCGAGCCGTCCGGGTTTGTGAGGCCCGAGCGGACATTGTCGATGCGCGGGCCGGGCTGACGGGCGGGGCTGTTGGCGGCTCCGGGTGTGGGCGTGGCGAGGTAGGATGGAGGGTCGGAGTTGGCGGGACGGCCCCATGAGATGTTGTCGGGGAAGATGACCGAGGCGGGCAGGGAGGAGGAGGCGGTGGTGGCGCCTGGGGCGAAGAGGGCGAGGGATTCGCCGTCGGCGCTGAGGCTGAAATTGGTGTGGAGATTGCGGGTGGGGTCGGTGCGGTCCTTGCCGGAGGCGAAGATGCGGAGGTAGCCGTTGCCTGTGATGA
>JAIXVE010000355.1 GCA_027483175.1 Verrucomicrobiaceae bacterium
AAGAAAGGCCTCGTCTACGGCGAAACCGACGAGTTCGGCTACAACATCGTCCGCGACCCCGTCCACGTCCACGACCTCCACGCCACCCTCCTCCACGCCATGGGCGTCGATCACAAACGTCTCACCTTCCGCCACGAAGGCCGCGACTACCGTCTCACCGACATCGCCGGCAATGTCATCAAACCAATCCTCGCCTGACTCCCCACCACGCCCCCAAACCCGCTCCTCCCCAATCCACTGAACCTGCTCGAAACCTAACACTCAAACCCTCTCACACCATGCCCGGCTACTACGAACTCAAGTCGTCCTCGAACGGCAAACCCATGTTCAACCTGGTCGCCGCCAACCACGAAATCATCCTCACCAGCGAACTCTACGAATCCAAAGCCGCCGCCCTCTCCGGCATCGATTCCGTCCGCGCCAACGGCACCTCCCTCGCCGCCTTCGAAAAACGCGCCTCCTCCGCCGACCAACCCTACTTCGTCCTCAAAGCCCCCAACGGCCTCATCATCGGCACAAGCCAGATGTACTCCTCAGAAGCCGCCCGCGACAACGGCATCGCCTCCGTCATCACCCACGCCGCCACCACCGAAACCAAAGAGGTCTGACACTCCTACCCATACTCGCCCTCTCCCCAAGCTGAAGGCCCCGGGTACGCCGAACTCCCGCTCGGCACCCCGCCCACACACCCTCCAAGCCGAAGGCTTGACGGAGATTAGCCGGCGGCGTCAGCCGCCGGTTTAACACAATTTGAAACCACCGCCCCCGCAGGGGCGGCACCCCTCTCCAACCCCGCCTCCCCAGCGCCAACGGCGCGCCCTACCGTAGCCCAAGGCAACGCCTTGGGTCCACCCCACCCCCAACCCAGAGCCCTGAAAGGGCGCCCTACCCACTCCCGCGGCAACCCCCCGGGCCATGACACCTCCACCGCCCCAGCCTCATCCTCGCGTCCCACCCCGCCCCCACCCGCCTGAACCGTTCGCGCAAACCGGCCCTCCCCACCTCCCGCCTCCCCAGCGCCAACGGCGCGCCCTACCGCAGCCCAAGGCAACGCCTTGGGTTCAACCCACCCCCAACCCAGAGCCCTGAAAGGGCGCCCTACCCACTCCCGCGGCAACGCCCGGGCCCTGACACCACCACCACCCGCCTGCGCCGTTCGGCCCAAACGCACCCCCGAACGCTCGCACCTCATCTTCGCTTCGCCCGGCACCATTCCGCCTTGTTAACCCGCTCAATCGACTCGTTTGCCGTCGCTCAGTCATCGACGCCCGTCGACAAACACAGCAGGCTCCGCTTCTCATCAAAGAGCACCTCCCGCCAGTGGCCTCCATCTCCAACGCATCGCAGCCACACCGAAGCAACAGGGAACACAAAACTGCCGACCATCATCGGTTCGGATAACGCCCGGCCTTCGATGCCTCCACGATCGGCAAGGTCCTCCAGAACGATCGTCCTCAGCACTTCCGCAGAAACCCCCGAAGCCTCATACACTCGATGGTAGCTCTCCCGGTCACTCCATTCGAGGTGGTCATCCGAGACTTCCGGCCAGTTCGCACGGTCATAAGGCGATTAATCACTGAACAAATCCCCCCATTCTCCACCGCCCTCATTCGTCCCGCGGCTTCCCAATCGCAGCCTTCAGAAGATACGTCGACCCTCCCGCCAGCAGGATAAAGAACATCGGAATGAGCATCTCGAAAATCTTCGGTGGATCGCCCGACCCTGTCGGGAGCAACCGGACCATCTGGGGCAGCAGCGCCGCGACGAACCAGAACGCAAGGTTCACGATAATGAGTTTCTTGGCCTGGGATTTGTTCATGGTGCAATCATGGCATCTGTTGTGGCGTGTCGATCGGTCGATTCACGGAAGCGACCGACTCATTCCCAATCACCTAAGCATACGCAAGAACCACTGTCACCTCTCATCGCGCGAATGGTCGCGACCCTCACTCCTGCCCGCGCCGCCGCTTCGGCCTCGTCATTACCTTCTCCGCTAGCACCTTCAAATCATCGCCGCCCAGCGCGCCCTCGATCAGCGCCGGAAGATTCACCGGCGTGCACCCGAAACACGGAATCCCCAGCGCCGTCAGCTTCTTCGCCATCGCCTCATCAAACGATGGAATCCCGCTGTCGCTCAACGCCAGCAGACACAGGCACCGCACACCACTCTCCACCATCTCCTTCAACCGCCGCACCAGCTGCGCCGCATTCCCGCCTTCATAAAGATCCGTAATCAGAATGAACAGGGTCTTCGCGGGATCAGTAATGAACTGACGGCAGTAGCCCACCGATTTGTTGATGTCCGTGCCCCCGCCAAGCTGCACCCCAAACAGCATGTCCACCGGATCATTGCCGCACTGCTCCGTCAGATCCACAACCTCCGTATCAAATGCCACCACCCGCGTGTTCAGCGCCGGCAGCGACGCAAAAATCGACCCCGTCACCGCGCCATACACCACACTGTCAGCCATGCTCCCGCTCTGATCCATGTCCACAATCACCGTCCACTGATTCTGCCGCTGCGCGCGCGACCAGAACCAGAACCTCTCCGGCACCAACCGCTGAAGCTCCGGCTGCCAATTCTTCAGGTTGCGCGCAATCGTCCGCTTCCAGTCGATCGAATCCACCCTCGCCAGCGGCGAATGCTGCCGCCGGTTCAGCGCACCACTCACCGCACGCCGCAGCTCGCTCTCCAGCAAATGCCGGATCTGCTCCACCAAGGCCCGCACCACTTCCCTCGCCGTCTCCTTCGTATGCTCCGGAATCTGACGGCTCAGCGACAACAGCGTACCCACCAGCGCGAGACTCGGCTGCATGTTCTTCAGCAACTCCGGCTCCAGCAGCAATTGCTTCATCCCTTTCCGCTCCACCGCATCATTCTGAATCACCGCCACCACGTCCTCCTGGAAGTACGTCCGGATATCCCCAAGCCACTTCGCCAGCCGCGGCGCACTCCCACCCAAACCCGCCTCCCGTTTCGCCCCCGCCCCACCCTCGCTCTCATCATAAATCGCCGCCAGCGCCTCATCCATCAGCACATCATCCCGCCCCAGCTCGCACGCACCCATTCCGCCAAGTGAATCCTGCGCACTGCGCCCCAGCACCAGCCTCCACCGGCGCAGGCGTTCCATCTGATCTGCGGTGGGGGCGTTCATTGGCATTCTGCAGGCTTCCACTGAGTTGCGGTAATTGTATCTCCCTCGTGGTGAAGGAAAATCCTCGAATTCGGATTGTACAAGCTGGCTCTGTGACCGGGTAACTGCCAAACTCTCTCACCCGTGGCGACATCCCACGCGGTCGTATCGTGCTCGCCGGAAAAGACAAAAAGATATTCGCCCATCGCAAAGTTTGCTCTTGGCGGCCCGCCAAAACACCCAAGCAGCTTCCGGTCTGCCAGATCCAGCAAACACGCTCCGTTTACCATGTGATCGTCGTCGTGGCCGATCCCCCAGAGAATCACTTTCTCACTGCCCACAAAGGCCTTCCCCAGATTCCAGCAGTAATTGAGCGCTCTGATCCCGGGCCCCGCCAAATCCTGCTCGCACCTCCAGACATCTCCTTCCAGCCATTTGGCAACTTCTACCACTCCCGTCACGCCAACCGGATGCCATACCCACCCGTCAACGAGCATGCGTTGATTGTCCGGCGAGAGCATCAATTCTCCCATGAAGTAATCCAACTGCCCTGAAGCGGCCTTCGCTCCCTGACTCAATCCTGTGCTTCTCTCTGTGAGGCAAACCCCAGTGGCGGGATCACTGATATCCAGCCTGTTCCAGTCCGTACCGTGGATGATCCGCGTCCCAGAGCCGCGTCCGATGAACGTCACCGGAAACCGCGTCTGCTCACTAAGGTAGCTCTGCCGGTTCAATGACATCGCAACCTGATTGGTATTCAGGTCGTAAACCGCCCCGTGCTGGCCGCGATCGTTCGTCACCGCAAGGTAGCGTCCATCGTCGGAGGAAATCAGAGCTATGGGCTCGGACCAATTGATCTCACAGGCATCCAAGGTCCCAATTGGCTCGGAACAACTGGCGAACGGATCAACGAAATGGATCGTTCTGTCATCCAGCAGAGCGACCCAGCGGTTCCAGATGCGCGCAGCCGCGAGTACCGGTGCAGGCAAAACCAGTCGCGCTTGCGCGGCGACCACACACTTCTCCATCTTCGCAATGAGGACCTCCGGCTCACCAAAATTGCCCCGATATCCAGACTCGCATGCCTGTGCCTTCTCGAAGCATTGATCACAAGCCGCTTCGAGGTCGTCCCAGGAAACCTGCCCGCAGTCGCCGCACACTAAGGCGAACTCGGCGCCTCTGCCCGAGAACCTGAAATAGTAGCCCGCGCAGTCGTTCTGGTTCAGGTGCGGACATATCCAATTCCGTCTCTGAACAGTTTGGTGGGTGCATTGCTCGCTCACAAATCATCAAAGTTGAACTCATTTAGACTGCTGATCGTCTCCTCCTCCTTCTCCGACAACTCCTGCCCGATCGCCTCGCTCACCGGATCAGCTCCCAGCCCCCACACTTCACCAAGATTCTCGGCAATGTGACGCTTCTCCTGCGGACTGAATCCTCCAAACGCACGACGCAGGAACACCAGCGCCCTCCTGTACTCCTCGTCATCCAGCGACGCCAGATAATCATCCACCGCCCGCCACAGCGCCAGCCTCGCCAGTAGTGCATAGCGGTTCCGCCGCGCCAGTCCCTCGAACCACCCCGCTCCAATGTCCGCAGGAATCCCCGGCGAAAGCCGCCTCCCAACTTCCCGGGTCAGCTCGGCATCGTCCATCCGCGCCCGTTCCAGCAGAATCGCACAGGCAAATCCGGAAAGCAGCGCATTGCGGTCATCAGCCTCCGCCAGCGCCGCTAGGTGATAAAGCCACAGATCATCATCAACCACCTCCGGCAGTTCCTGACTGATCGCATGCATGTGCTCCATCCCGCCCAGAATCTCCCGCGCCCCGGCATCATCGCAGCCCGCCGCCATCAACAGATTCAGCGACGCCTGCACAAACAACTCCGCCACCAGCGGCTCTAGCGCCACAGGGTCCACCCGCCGCAGGCTCCCGAACCGCACCACCGTCGCCACCTCCCGCGCCGCAGTCGTCAGCTTCACCAATGCCGCCGCATCCGCCGCCAGACGCTGCACCTCCCGCCGCGCCCGATCCATCGCCTCAGGCATCCCGCACTCGCACGCCTCGCGCACAATCGTCGCCGCCTCACCAATATCCTGACAATCACTCAGGCGCGTCGCAAATCGATACGCCGTCGCCGCCTCCACGGTCTCTCCCAGCAGCACGCTCTCCACCAGCGCAATCTCCGCCTCCGGCGTCCACGCCAAATCCCAAACCTCCGCCCACGTGCCGCTGTCCTGACGCAATGCCTGCCGGCGCGCAAACGGCACACCCAACACCTCCAGCCGATGCAGAAATGCCGACCGGTTCAGATCAAGAAACGCCGCCTCCGCCGTCTTCACAAACCGATTCTCTCTCAAATCAAGCTTCAGGGTCTGCACCACCGGCGTACGGTAATCCCCAAGCTTCAGTCGCTTCATCTGCCGCGCGAAATCATCCTGTATCGACGTCTGACTCACTCCTTCCCTGAGGCTCCCCGTCGCCGTCCCGACCTCCACGCGCGCCAGCGCCTCCGCAATCGACGCCCGCTCACCCTGACCAATGCAGGTGACCGCCGCGTCCTCCAGATCGCGCAATGTCGGCACGCCACTACCACGGAATCCCGCCAGCGTCCGCGCCAGTCGCACGCCTTCAATCACCTCCGCTGTGCTTTTCGCCGACCCACCCTGACGCAACCCGCGCGCCACCCGCGACAGAAACTCCGCCGGCACCGCATCCACCCCGCCCGCCTGCTCAAGGCTGTCCCAGATCAGCTCAAAGTACGCCGGAGCATGATTCCCCGCGCCATACCCACTCTGCGCACTGAGCCGGAAATTGGTATACGGCATCAGCGTCAGCTTGCTCGCCCGCCGCGGCAGCGCCGCCACTTCAGCATCGCTCATCGCCGGAAAATCCAGCGTCAGCTCCGGCGCATGATACGCCCCGCAAACCACCACAATCTTCTCCGCAGCAATCCCCTCCGCCACCACCCGCTCCACCTCCCGCCGCATCCACGCCTCCCTCACAAGGTTCTCCGCCACATTCCGCCTCGCACGCTCCCCCACCGCCCGCAACCCGCTCCCAAATTCATACGCCGCCATCCGATAGCTGTCCTCCCCTGTGTCATGCTCAAATCGACGCTCCCACCAGGATTCATAATCAGGCTCACCCGACGCCTTCGCAAAATACTCGTAAATGCTCGCGCGGTTCTCCTCCACCACTTCGCTAGTCTCCTCACCCCCGCCCGCCCCTTCCCCCACTGCAGCCTTCTCCCTCCCCGCCTTCTCCGCCATCTCCCCAAGCGCCAGAAACACATCCCCCGGCAAGTCAATGAACCGACACAATGCCTTGTGCTCCGCCGCCCATCGCGCCGCCTGATACTCCGGACTGTACCGAGCCACCGGATACACCAGCGAACGCGCCGGCAGCTCCGCCGTGTACGCCAGAATCGCCACCGGCGGCGTGGTCATCCCGGAAACCAGATCCGGCAGCAATGCCGTCGCATCCGCTAGTCCCTCAATCAGCACCGCAGCCGGCCGCACCCGATCCAGAAACGCCCTCAGCTGCCACGCGCCCATCGGCGAAAGGTGGCGCACGCCGAAAATGTGGGGACCGCTACTCATTCAGATATTCCCCGGAACAACACGCTTCACGCCTTCTCCTCATCCTCTTCCCCATCCTCCTTCACCTTCACCTTCCGCCCCCCCGCGTTCCGCTCTTCGCAGGCCCGATAAAGATCCCTCCACCCCGCTCCTCGCTTCTTCATCACGTTGTTCAGATACTCCTGCCAGATCACATGATCCTTGTCATCGTCCTTCACCACCGCTCCCTGCAATCCCGCCGCAATATCCGCCGCCTCCACCGTCCCACTCCCGAAATTTCCCGCTAACGCCATGCTGTTCGCCAGCAGGCTGATCGCCTCCGCCGTGCTCAATGCCCCACTCGGGCTCTTCACCTTGTTCTTGCCATCCAGTGTCTGCCCCATCCGCAACTCCCGGAAAATCGTGCACACCTGCTCCGCCGCACTCACCGCCGGTAGATCCGCCCCAAGATCAAGACTCGCCGCCAGTTCCTTCACCCGCTTCTGCACAATCCCCACCTCCGTCGCCAGATCACTCGGCGACGGCAGCACCACAATGTTGAACCGCCGCTTCAACGCCGCCGACATATCATTCACCCCCCGGTCCCTCGTGTTCGCCGTCGCAATCACCGAAAAGCCCTTCCGCGCAGGCACCTCCTTCGCCAGCTCCGCGATGCTCAGGCGCTTCTCCGATAAAATCGAGATCATCGCATCCTGCACCTCCGACGCACACCTCGTAATCTCCTCAAACCTCACCAGCCCGCCAGCCTCCATCGCCCGGAATACCGGGCTCCTCACCAGCGCCGCATCACTCGGCCCGCTCGCAATCAGCATCGCGTAATTCCACGAATACCGGATCTGCTCCTCCGTCGTCCCCGCCGTCCCCTGCACCACCCGCGTACTGTCCCCGTTGATCGCCGCCGCCAGATGCTCGGACAACCACGACTTCGCCGTCCCCGGCTCTCCTATCAACAACAGCGCCCGATCCGTCACCAGCGTCGCAATCGCAATCTCCACCAGCCTCGTATGCCCAATGTACTTCGCCGTGATCTCCTTCTTCCCGGCCTTCCCCCCGCAAATATACGTCAGCACCGACCGCGGCGACATCCGCCACCCAGCCGGCACCGGATGCTTCTCCCCGGCGATCAGCGCCTCCAGTTCATCTCGATAAAGCTGCTCCGCAGGAACTCGTAGGTCGTTGGACATGGTGTTTGGGAATGTAGAATGTGCGTTTGATGCCGAATCAGAGAGCCTTCTTTCTGATCACCGCCAATGCTGTCTCGAAAGACGATCGCCATGCTGCTGGCACCTTGGACTCTGCCTGTTCAAGGCGAGGCAACTGCGACGGAGGAAGTAAGAATAGAGCCGCCCATATCGATGAAACATACCAACTCTCGTACTCTGTTCCCCGACCGGCCTCGATTCTCTCCAGAAGCCAATCAATGGAGCCATCGGGATCAGCCCGGACGATGGAGGCAGCGTGACGAACGCTGTCCAGGTAGTTCTTCTCTCCCGCTTCACTGGCAGCAGCGCGCAGAAAGGCTGCCGCCTCATGCTGCCCCGGCAAAATCAGCGATGCCACCGCACCGGGCAGCTTCTCCTCTACAAATACCTGAGTCCAACGGGGCGAGACCTTGCTTCGCGGAAAACTTGGCAGTCCGTGGCTCGCGCAGAACCTGCATGACCCGGTCGCGATGTACGTCACGACCCACATTCCGCCTTTCTTTCGCATCACTCCGGACATGTTGTCAAAAATCTCCTCGGCATCCTGAGTCTGAACCGCCGCCGCGAGCGCGCAGAGATTCAGCATGTTGAGACGGCTTCCGCACTCGCCTAGCAGAACCTTAATGGCAGTGGAATCGCGGGTTTCCAGGAGCTTAATCGCAAGCCGCATCAGAAACTCTATCTCGGGGGATTTAAACCGATCGCCGTAGAGATCATCGCGATCCGTCTTGCCCGTGATCGACTCGGCTACCTGAGTAAATACCGAAACCAGAAAATCGAGCACATAAGCTGAGTTCGCAGGGTTGAGGCACTTTAGAAGGAGTGTGAGCCTGTCCAAACTTGTCTCTATTTCGCCCAGTCCAGACCGTAGCTCTTCACACAGTTCACGTTCTGAATCGGCATCGCCTGAATGAGCAAGCACTCCGGCTGCGAATGGTGACAACTCATTCGCCTCTTTCATGATCGCCTTGGCAAGCGCTAGGACATCACCACGGGCGACGCCTTCAAGGGCTTTCAGTGCGGAAATACGGACATCCTTTGCCCGGTCGGACACATAGCTCAGGATAATCGAGAGATCGTCTTCAGAACCGCGCAGCCCGAGTATCGCCGCCACCTTCACCTCCTTCGTCGCCTCCTTCAACGCCGCCCGCGCACACGCTCGCCCTTCCTCCCGATCCACCGCGGCAATCGCTCGCAGTCTGCGCGCATGAGACACTCCCCCTTTAGGATCAAATCCAGCCTTCAGCAGCGGAACCACCACACGACCAAACTGGGGAATCGCCTGCTCCGCCACAAAATCCGCCAGTTCTCCAAACCGGTCGCTCAACGCCGTAATCGCCGGATGCATCAGCCGCAGGTCCGCAAATAGCCCCCGCCCCGCCGCCTCCTGCACCACCTCCAACCGACCCTCTCCCGTACTCGTCAGCGCCTCGACCACCGCAGCCAATGATCGGTACCCCGCCACCGTCGGCGTCCACGACTCCACCGCAGTCCTGATCGGCTCCATCTCCCCCTCCACTCCATGCTGGCTCTGCGTGTACTGAATCGCCGTCAGCAGCGTCGACAGATCAAGCAGCGCCCGCCCGGCCTTCCCCGCATCCGCTTCCTCGATCACTCCCTTCACTCCCTGCGCAATCCGACCGAACACCGGTGCCTTCGCCCCGAGGCTCTCCAGTTGCGGAACAAGTTTGCGTAGCCGGAAATCGCCCGACGCAAGGGCGCTGCCCGCTATCGTCAGTCGGTGGACTTCCGCCGCTGTTTCGGTAATCAGTGAGAGGCTCATGGAACAGATGATTCGCGCAGATCCGTTGTCCGCAGGTTTTGAGTTGTTGTTAGTATTTCACCCCCGCTGCCGCTCAATAGCCAAACCGCACAATCTGCTGCGGCGTGATCAGGGTCACCGGCTCCATCACAAGTCGTCCGCGCGCCCAGTCGTGACGCAGGCAGCCCAGCAGGGTCTGGTCCGTAAACGCCTCGATCGGCAATGCCTCCAGCAATGGCAGCGCCGGCGGCCGCGTCTCCGCAGCAGGATCACTCAACTCAAGCCGCCCTCCCGCCGCGTCCTCCACCACATAGCTCCCGCCCACCTTCCCAAGCCGCGCAAAATGCAGCAGCGCCCACACTTCACGCTCCGCCAGCGGCGACTTCAATTGCTCACGCGCTCCCTTCACGACCTCCGCCACCGCCCGCGGCGCACTCTCCCGGATGCGCCCGCAATCCGCAGGCGTCACCGGCCTCGCGCTCGCTTCATCCCAGCGGACCCGACGCGCCCCTTCTCCAGGATACGTGTACAGCTTCGGCATCACCTGAACCTCAAAAACACTGTCGTCCTGCTTGATGTGCGCCGCCGCCTTGAACGGGCGGATGTTCAGCGTCCGGTAAAGCCGCCCACCCTGCAAATGACACCACACTCCCGTGTCCACCCACTGCTGCCGCGCCCGGTTCGTCACACACTCGAACGCCAGCTGCACTAACTCCGCCCCCTCCACAAAACACCCCTGCTCCTCAAGCTCCGCAAGCTGCCACGCATGACCCAGCCACGCCGCAATCGACGACGCAACATCAGGCTTCATCTCCTCATCAGCCAGCCGCTGCTCCAGATACTCGCGCCCGCGTTTCGCCAGCGCATGCGCCCGCGCCAGCCGCTCGCCCGCCTCGCGATACACCGCGTCCCGATCCACCCCCGCCAGATCCGTCCGGTATCGCCCGTCCGTCCCCCGGAACAACGCCGTCAGTTCATTCAGCACTCCCTGCGCCCCGGGCAGAAACGCATCGCCAAGCTGCTTCGCCTGCTTGTCTGCCTCCAGCGCCGCCTTCGCATCCATCGTCCCAAGCCCCCGCCGCACCACATCCGCCACTAGCGTCTCCAGAACCCCCAGCCCCTCAATCTGCGTCTCAATCTTCTTCCTCAGCGCCCCCTTGTTCACCTGCTTCGCCTTCACCGGCTTCACCGGTGCATCCGCCTCCGCCGCCTTCTTCTCCGCCCGCGCCGCCGCCTTCCCCCGCTTCTCCGCAAGATCAGCAGGCACCTCCGCCTCACTGAACGGCTTCCCAAGCGCAAACGCATAAGCCACCGCCAGCGCATGCTTGCACGGAATCTTCCGGCTCGGACACGTACACCGCCACACCGGCTTCGCAGGATCCACCACGTCCACCGAACATCGGTACGGCGTACTCCCACTCCCCGCACACTCACCAAAAATCACAGTCCCGTCCCCAGACCGATGCAGGCCCGATAACTTTCCCTTGGCAACAAGTCCCCGCCCATTCCTCATGGCATCAGCATCGGGCGCAGCGGCGTCAGTGAAGCTTTCCGTGATCACACTCATCGGCACGCATTCAGCCCGGATCCAGCCCTCACAGCAAGCGCAAATAGCCGCTTCGCAATCCCCGCTTCTCACTTCCCACTTCCCGCAAAAAAGCCGGCCCCGCCACCACAGCAGGACCGGCTCTCTTTTCACTAACTCACCCGCGCCTCAGGCAAGGCACTCCTTGATGTACTTGAACCCGTCGCGGTACACTTCCTTCTCCGTCTTGAAGAACGGACGCCACACCCGCGTCGCCGCCGCCAGATCCGGCAGCGCACTCCCGAACGCCTCGATCGTCACATAACCTTTGTACTTCTTCGCCTGCAGCAACTGAAGCACCGGCTTGATCAAGCCCTCGCCATTGTGCGTCTTCCCAGGCACGCCCCGATCATTCGCCGAAATGTGAATGTGACTCACCACATCCAGATGCTTCTTCAGCGCCCCTAGCGGATCACGCTCCTCGATGTTCGTGTGGAAGGTGTCGAACATCGTCTTGAAATTCGGATGGTTCACCAGCTTCACATAAGCCTTCGCCTGCTCCATCGTGTTCAGGAAGTGGCTCTCGAAACGATTCAGCGGCTCGATCGCCAGATGAATCCCCGCCTTCGCCGCGTAGTCCGCCAGCGGCCGGTGCACTTCCGCCGCACGCTCCATCTCGTCAGGCTGCGGCCCTTTACCAGTGAACACACCCAGCACTTGATAGTACGGCCCGCACAGCAGCTTGATCCCCGCATTGTGCCCGCAGTCAATCACCCGCTTCAGATGCTCCAGCGCCCCTTTGCGGTTCTTCGCCACCGTGCTCGTCGGACTGTGCGCCTCATCCGGAGCCACCGTCACCGCCGTCGACTCCAGCCCGTTGTCCGCCAGTGCCTTCCCGATCTTCTTGAAATGATCCGGGTCGCTCGTGTCAAAAATTGGAATCTCAACACCGTCAAAGCCCGTCTTCTTCAGGTCACGGAGAATGGGGAACTGCGCGTCGACAAAATGCGTGGTCCAGAGCAAAAGATTGAAACCGATTTTCATGGTGGCGCGGAGACTGGCGGGCACCGCACGCCTTGGCAAGTCAGGAATGCACCGGAATCCCCACGCTCACCGCCCCACCAGCACATACCGCTTCGCCTCCGCCGGACCCTCCGTCACCCGACCCTCCACCTCCACCAGCACCTTCCCAAACCCCCGCTTCTCCAACCCCCGCCGCGTCCGTTCCTCTCCCCACTTCCGCACCGGCACCAGCACATGCGTCGTCCCCTCAGGAATCGCCGACAATCCCGCACACTCCACCGTCCCTGCCCCCAGATAAAACAAAAACGGCTGCGGCCCAGGATACATCGCCGCAATCTTCGCCCCCGACCCCGCCGCCGCCATCACCCGCGCCGCCGGATCCCGATGCTCCCGCCCCACCGCCCA
Source organism: Verrucomicrobiaceae bacterium (assembly GCA_027483175.1). GTDB lineage: Bacteria > Verrucomicrobiota > Verrucomicrobiia > Verrucomicrobiales > V1-33 > V1-33. The sequence goes on from JAIXVE010000355.1 coordinate 12,632, forward strand.
CCGTGGCATCACCACAAACGCCAGCACCAGCGCCACCTGCAGCAGCACCGCCCCATACGCCGTGAACAATCGCTCAGGCTCCGCCTGGCGCCGCGTCCTCGTGTACACCAGCACCACCCACGGCACCATCGATCCACCCAGCAGAAACCACGTCTTCATCCGCGCCGCCGCAAACGCCGCACTCAACGGCAGCAGCGCCCCGCACACCGTAATCCCCACCATCACCGCCAGCAGCAACCCGTGCGCCACCCGCCACCGCTTCTCCTCACTCTCCTGACCCACACCCGCCCCGCGATCCACACACAGCAACCACACCGCCAGCAGTGCCACCGGCGCGGCCAGCGGCAGCTGAAACCTCGCATGCGGCTCAGGAATCAGCGCCAACGCCAACCCCGACACCAGCGATCCCCACGCCAATCCCCTCAGCAACGCCCGATCCCGCGCCGGCAACCCGCTCACCACTTCACGCCGCAACACCCGCCACCACACCAGCGCCACCACCGCCGGCACACTCAACGTCAGCACCGTGTCCAATGGTGACGTCACCCAGCTCATCACATCAAACTTCTCCGGCATCAATCGCCCCAGCACCTGATCCATCCACACTTCCCCTGGCCCGCGCCCCTCAACCTCCCCCGACAACCTCGCCAGCCTCGCCTTCACCCCCAGCGCCCACGGCACCGGCACCAGAAACACCAGCGCCATCCCCACCAGCGCCGCCGGATGCCGCAATCTCCTCAACTCCCCAGCCTGCCACAGCGTCACCACCATCACCGGCACAAAAAACGCCAGAAACACCGGCCCCTTCGCCAGCATCGCCAACCCCATCAACCCGCACGCCGGCAACCACAATCCCCACGGCCCCGCACCCCGCTTCCACGCCGCCGCCCATAACAGCATCCCCGCCCCCGCCAGGCTCACATACACCGCCTCGATCTCCGCCAGTCGTCCCTTCTCAATCACCCCAGCCGTCCCTAACACCGCCAGTGCCAGAAACACCGGAAACTCCCGGTGCACGTCCCGAAACGACCGCCCCGCCCACCACGCCACCAGCCCCAGCCCAAGCACCGACAACGCCGACGGCACCCGCGCCGCCGTCTCGCTCTCCCCCCCAGCCACCGCAAACCCCGTCGCCACCATCCAGTTGATCAACGGCGGCTTCCGATGATAGGGCCGCCCCTCGGAATACGGCAGCACCCACTCCCCGCTCTGCACCATCGCCCGCGCCGGCAGAATCCGCCTCCCTTCCTCCCCCTTCAGCTCAAACGTCCCGATCCCCGGCAGATACAGCGCCGCCCACACCGCCGTCACCAGCAGCAACCCCACCCACCAGCGCATCCCCGCAACCTCACGCTCACCACTCATCACAACTCTCCTTTCACCACCGCCAGATACTCCCTAACCGCCCCGCTCACCGATCCCGCCACGTCCGCCCGCGCCTTCGCAAACGGCGGCCGGAACCACGGAAAACCACCCACCAGATCCGCCGTCACCAAGACCTGCCCATCACAATCCACCCCCGACCCGATCCCCACCGTCGCACACCCCACCGACGCCGTAATCTCCGCCGCCACCGCCGGCACAATCCCCTCCAGCACAATCGCCAGCGCCCCAGCCCGATCCAGCGCCTTCGCATCCTCCACCAACCCCGCCGCCTCCACCTCCGTCCGCCCTTTCTTCTTATACCCGCCCTCCTCACGCACACTCTGCGGCAGCATCCCGATATGCCCCACCAGCGGAATCCCCGCCCCAATGATCGCCTCAATCTGCGGCAGCATCACCCGCCCGCCCTCCAGCTTCACCGCGTCCGCCCCCGCCTCCACCAGCACCCGCGCATTCTCCAGCGCCTGCTCCGGCGTCTCATACGAATGCCACGGCAGATCCGCCCCCACCAGCGCCCGCTCCACCCCGCGCCGCACCGCCCGCAAATGATGCACCATGTCCGCCATCGTCACCTCCACCGTGTCAGGATACCCCAGCACCACCATCCCCAGGCTGTCCCCCACTAACACAAAATCCACCCCCGCCTCGTCCAGCAGCCGTCCCGTCGGGTAATCAGCCGCCGTCAGCATGCCCACCTTCTCCCCCGTCCGCTTCAGCAACCGGAACGCCGTCAGTTTCTCAGATAGGGATCTCATCGTCCGTAAACTCAACGGCGGCGGGGGCCTCCATGCAATCACAGAGTCACCACCGCCGCCGTCTCGTCTCTCGTCAGCTTTTCGACGCCAACCGCATCAGTCTCAAGGCTTCAATGGCGTCAGCACCATGTCCTTGAACTGCACCGTCATCGGCGGCCCCGCATGCAACTGCAGCGCCAGCACCCCAGACTTCGCCCCCTCTTTCGTCTCGTCCGTCACATCCACCGTCAGCTTCCCATTGATGATGTGCTGCAAATGCCCGCCCTTCGCCTTGATCACATACTCGTTCCAATCCCCCTGCTTGATCGCCGCCTGAATCTCCTCGCTCTTCCCCGTCTCACCAGTCACCTCAATCTTCGGCTTCCCCGGATCGCCCGAATCCTTCACCGTCACCTTCTGCCCGCGCTGCGCCAGAATCCCACGCCCGCGCTCCTCATACAGAATCCCGGAATACGTCTTCCCAGCCTCGAAATCCGCCTGGTACCCCCCAACCACAAACTTCTCCTTATCCAGCACTTTGCTCCGGTACTGCACCCCGCTGTTCGCTGAACCATTCCCGCCGTCCGTCGTGATCCGGAACTGCAACTTCAACTCGAAATCACTCACCTCCCCTCCCTTCCATACCAGAAACGCATTCCCCGAAAGCGGCGCCGCCGCCGTCGACTGTCCCGTGATCGCCCCGTCTTTCACCGACCACAAAGCCGGATTCCCCTCCCAACCCGTCAGATCCTTGCCGTTGAACAACGGCACCGGATCACCAGCCACAGCATTCAATGTCAGGAAACTCAATATCAGGGAGGGAATAATCTTGCTCATATCCCCACCAGAACCAGCCCCACACACACCACGCAAGAAAAATCCCCACCCTCAATCCTCCGCGGACGGGCGCTTGCGCAGCGACTTCACATTCCCCCGCTGCCGCTTGTCCCGCACCATCCCAGCCTTCACCCCCTTCGACCGCTTCACCTGCTGCCGCCGCTTCCGCGCCACCGCCGCCTTCGAACTCTGCAACGCCTCCGCCCTCCTCTTCTCCAATCGCTCACACAACGTCTCCCGCGCCAGATACCGATTCTGCGTCAGCGACCGTTCCTCCTGGCACCTCACCTCAATGTTGCTCGGCACATGCCGCAACCGCACCGTCGACGAGGTCTTGTTGATCTTCTGCCCCCCTGCCCCTGCCCCGCGCACAAACTCCTCCTCCAGATCGTCCCGGTGAATCCCAAGCGATGTCATCCGGACTAGCAATGCTCTGATGCGGTCGCGTGATACCATAATAATCTCCTCCAGCCGATCCCCCGGCCTGATACACCATCCCCTCGTTTCCCCTCCCGGGAAACCGGAAAAATCCACTCGCAGCCGCCACGCTCCCAGCTAGCTTCCACCCCCTTCGATTTCCCTTCCCATCCATGCTGCCCGCGCGCCCACTCTTCCTCACCCTCTGCCTCGGCTTCTCCGTCACCCTCACGGCCGCACCCCCCAAATCTGCGCCTTCTGCCCCTGCCGCGCCCGCACCTGCCGCTGCCCCAGCGCCCACCACCCCTTCCCCCAGCTGGATCTCCAGAATCTCCCCGTGGAAACGCCCCAAGGCCACTCCGCCTCCCGCCGCCCCCATTCCTGCTCCAGCACCAAAGCCCGCAAAACCCGCGAAAGTCTCCAAGGCCTCAAAGCCCGCAACCTCTCCCGCCGCTCCTCCCACACCCGAGCCCATCGCCACTCCTCCCGCCTCCCGTTCATGGATCGCCCGGCTCTCCCCACGGAAACGCGACACACCCACTCCCACTCCCGCCGCGCCTCCAGCCGCTCCCGCACCCCCATCGCCCCCAAAACTCTCCAAATCCTCCCCTAAACCAGCCGCGCCTCCCGCCCCCGAACCCGCCGCCGCTCCCCCGGTCTCCCCCTCATGGATCGCCCGACTCACCCCGTGGAAGCGCTCCTCCCCGACTCCGCCAGCCGCCTCCGAACCAACCGCGACACCCTCTAAACCCTCGCTCCTCAGCGGCCCCCTCGCCGCCATCCGCAAACTCCGCGCCGACCCCGCCGAAGCCCTCCCGCCTCCCGAAAAAATCGAGCGCCCCAAGGACTGGCAATCCCGCTTCATCGTCGCCGACCCCAAAACCGCTCTCTACGAATTCGGTCCCTCCCAACCCGGCGGCCCCGACGACGCCCTCCCCCGCGGCACCGTCGTCACCGAAATCAGCCGCAAACATGGCTGGTCTCTCGTCGAAGCCAACGGTCGCTCCGGCTACATCGACTCCCAATCCCTCCGCCAGGCAGAACTCGCCGACTTCTCCGACCCGCCCCCTCCACCCGCCCCCAAACCCATGATGGCCACCTCCGGCTCCGGCATCCCATGGCGCCCCGCCGCTCCACCCCCGGACCTCCCCGACGAAGCCCCCATGATGGACCTCGACGGCGCCCTCGACCTCCTCCCGCCCCTCATCAAAACCCCATGAGCGCCAAAACCGTCAGCCGCCGCGCGTTCCTCTCGCTCGCCGCCGCCTCCCTCATCTCCCCGGCCGCTGCCGCCCCGCCTCCCGTCACCGGGCTCCCACCTAACGTCCTCCAGGTCATCGCCGGCACCGCCGACTCATGGGACTCCAACCGCGGCCGCATCCAGCTCTTCGAACGCGCCTCCGCTTCCGCCCCATGGCAACCTGCCTTCCCTAAACCCATCCCCGTCCTCTTCGGCCGCAACGGGCTCGCATGGGGCAACGGCTGTCTCCCCGTCCCCCACGGCCAGAACGGCATCCCCTCCAAACGCGAAAAAGACCGCCGCGCCCCAGCCGGTCTCTTCCGCCTCGGCACGCTCTACGGCGACGCTCCTAACGCTCCCAAAGGGGTCCGCTGGCCATGGCACCAGGTCACCGCCCGCGACTGCTGGATCGACGACCCCTCTAACCCTTCCTACAACCGCCACGTCACCGTCGACCTCGCCAACCCACCCCCGTGGTACGAAAAACAGAAGATGCGGCTCGGCGACTTCGCCTACGAATTCCTCCTCGAAATCCGCCACAACTCGGACCCTCCCGTCCCCGGCCACGGCAGCGCCATCTTCTTCCACATCCGTCGCGGCCCTGACAAACCCAGCGCAGGCTGCACCACCATGGCCCGCCCGGACCTCCTCCGGCTCCTCGCCCGTCTCAACCCCGCCGCCCGCCCGCACTACGTCCTCCTCCCCAAAGCCGAGTACGCCGCCCGCATCGCCCCATGGCGGCTCCCGCCCCCACCCTGACAATTCCCCGCATCTCCGCACCCGCGGTCGCTTCCGCAGTCGCCGCACGCCCGCCGCCGCGCCACGCTCCCAGCATGCGCCTGCGTCTCCTCGCCTGCCTCGCCCTCCAACTCCCCACCCAAGCCGACCCGCCCGCCGAGCCTCTCCCACGGCTCCCGCCTCTCTCCCCCGAAGCCGCCCTCGCCGTCTTCTCCCTCCACCCGGACTACCAAATCTCCCTCGCCGCCTCCGAACCCGAGGTCACCGACCCCGTCTCCCTCTCCTTCGCCCCAGGCGGCTCGCTCTTCGTCGCAGAAATGCGCGACTACTCGGAACGCCGACACGAAAAACTCTCCCGCATCCGCTGTCTCAAGGACGCTAACAAGGACGGCCGCTTCGAATCCAGCACGGTCTTCCTCGACGGGCTCTCATGGGTCACCTCCGTCGTCGCATGGCGCGACGGCATCTTCGCCGCCGCCTCCCCAGACATCTGGTGGGCCCGCGACTCCAATAACGACGGCGTCGCCGACGAACGCCGCATCGTCTTCTCTGGCTTCGGCAACACCGCCGCCACCCTCAATGTCCAGGCACTCGTCAACAGTCTCACCGTCCACCCACTCAACGGCCGAATCTACGGCGCAACAGCCGGCAATGGCGGCTCGATCATCCGACCCGGCCATCCTAACACGCCACCACTCAACCTCAACGGCGCAGACTTCTCCTTCGACCCCAACCTCCTCGACCTCCGACCCGAAAGCGGCACCGCCCAGTTCGGGCTCTCCTTCGACCAGTGGGGCAACCGCTTCGTCTGCAGCAACAGCCGCCACTTCATCTGGGTCGCCTACGATCGCTCCGCCCTCCCCTCCAGCGGGCTCTTCCCGCCCCCCAGCCCGCTCGTCGACGCCGCCGCCGACGGCCCCGCCGCGCCCGTCTTCCGCTCATCCCCCGAAGAACCATGGCGGGTCGTCCGCACTCGCTGGCGCGCCAGTGGTCTCGTCCCCGGTCTCATCGAAGGCAACGGCCGCGCCAGTGGCTACTTCACCAGCGCCAGCGGCATCCACATCAGTTCATGCTCAGTCTCCCCAGGCGACGCCTTCATCGGCGATGTCGGCTCCAATCTCGTCCACCGCAAACAGATCTCATGGAACCCGGACGGTCCCTCCGCCCATCGCCACCCTGACGAATCCTCACGCGAATTCCTCTCCAGCCGCGACACATGGTTCCGCCCAGTCTCCTTCACCTCCGGCCCCGACGGCGCTCTCTACATCGCCGACATGTACCGCGAATTCATCGAACACCCCGCCTCCCTCCCGCCATCCCTCAAATCCCTCATGGACCTCGACAGCGGCCACGACCGCGGCCGCATCTGGCGCATCCTCCCTATCACAAAACCCGCCGCACGCGCTTCCACCCCGCCCCCTCCCGCCTCCTCTCTACCTAACCGCATCCTCGCATCCCGCTCCCTCCCGCCAGACCAGCGTCTCGCCGCCGCCTCCTCGTTCTGGAAAACCCACGCCAATTCCCCCTTCCTCCGCACTCTCATCCTAGCCTCTCTCGCCCCGGACGACGGCCCCGCATTCTTCAACCTCGTCTCCCCTCCCGACCCGCTCGCCGCTCTCCAATTCGCCGCCACTCACCGTCTCCCACCCCCGCCCGATCTCCTCTCCAAAGCCCGCGATCTCCGCCGCAGCCCCAACCCCGACGCCCGACTCGCCGCTCTCTCCTCGCTCCACCTCGCCCGCGACCCAGCATGGGCCCAATCTCTCCCCGACGACCCCACCCCCGTCCGCGAATTCCTCGTCCGCCACGACCCCTCCGCCGCCATCGCGACCCTCACCACCGCATGGCCCCAACTCCCCGCCACGCTTCGCTCCGCCGCCCTCGAAACGCTCCCCTCCTCACCACAAGGCCGTCTCGCCCTCCTCGCCGCCCTCGAATCCCATCACCTACCGCCCACCGATCTCCCCGCCCTCGCCGCCGCCGCGCTCCGCAAGGATCCCGCCACCGCCACACGAGCCACCCGTCTCCTCCCGCCCCCACCCCCAGACCGCACCGCCGAAATCGCCCGCCGCCAACCCGCCCTCGCCCTCACCGGCAATCCCTCCAAAGGCCGCGCCACCTTCCTCGCACGCTGCGCCCTCTGCCACCGCGACGGCCCCGACGGCTTCCCCATCGGCCCCGACCGATCCTCCTTCTCCACCAAAGGCGCACCCACGCTCCTCGTCGCCATCCTCGACCCCTCCCGCGAGGTCGCCGGACAATTCGCCACCACCACCGTCCGTCTCCACAATGGCTCGGAATCCTCAGGCATCCTCCTCCGCGACGACCCCTCTGGCGTCTCCCTCCGTCTCCCCGGCGGCACCGAATCCGCTTTCTCCCGCGCCGACATCGCCGCCCTCGACCGCCCCGCCCGCTCGCTCATGCCCGATGGCGTCGAAGCCGGTCTCTCCGACGCCGACCTCGCAGACCTCCTCGCTTTCCTCATGCAACCCTGATCTCCACCCGCACCCAATCTCCGATTTCCCGTTTCCCGCCACGCCCGCACTCGTTTACTCCTCCACCATGCTGCTCTCTCTGTCCTCCCGGATCCTCTCCACGGTCGATACCCACTGCCTCACCAAAATGGCGTGGAACTTCGGCTTCAAGGGAGCCCGCTCAGTCATGCTCTTCCGCCAGCGGCTCAAACAAGGCATCGTCTTCCCCCCATTCCTCTACCTCAGCATCCTCAACAGCTGCAACCTCCGCTGCCAGGGCTGCTGGGTCGATGTCGCCTCCCCACGCGAGATGATCCCGCTCGACGAACTCAACCGGCTCGTCAACGACGCCCGCGCCCACGGCAATTCCTTCTTCGGTATCCTCGGCGGCGAACCATTCCTCCACCCCGATCTCTTCGACTTCCTCGCCCAGCACCCGGACTGCTACTTCCAGATCTTCACCAACGGCCAGCTCATCACTTCCAAAGCCGCCGCTAAACTCCGCCAGCTCGGCAACGCCACCCCTCTCGTCTCCATCGAAGGCACCGACAAGGTCTCCGACCTCCGCCGCGGCAACAAGGACGTCCTCGACCGCACACTCCGCGGTCTCCGCAACTGTCTCGACGCCCGTCTCCTCACCGGGGTCGCCACCAGTCTCTGCCAGACCAATATCGACGACCTCCTCTCCGAAACATGGCTCCGTAAACTCATCTCATGGGGCGTCCACTACACATGGTTCCACACCTACCGACCCGTCGGCCCCAAAATCTCCGCCGAACTCGCCCTAACACCCGAACAGATCACCCGGGTCCGCCGCTTCGTCGTCGAAAAACGCGCCTCCGTCCCCATCGCCATTATCGACGCCTACTACGATCACAACGGCGAGGCTCTCTGCCCCATGGCCACCGGCATCAGCCACCACATCAGCCCAGGCGGCCACGTCGAACCCTGCCCCATCATCCAGTTCGCACGCGAAAATGTCCGCGACTCCCGCGGCATCTACGACGTCCTCACCACCTCCTCCTTCCTCCGCGACTTCCGCGAAACCGCCGCCCGCCACACCCGCGGCTGCATCGTCCTCGAACGCCCGGACCTCGTCAAGGCCCTCGCCGCCAAACACAACGCCGCCGACACCACCCAGCGCAAATCCGCCGTCGCCGAACTCGACTCCATGCTCCCACGCACCAGCCAGTACCGCCCCGGCGACGAAATCCCCGAACAACACTGGATGTACCGACTCGCCAAAAAATACTTCTTCAACGACTTCGGCGTCTACTCCAACATGGCCCCCTCCGCCAAGTCCCCCTAACGCGCACGCCTTCCTGCAATTTACTATTCACTATTTTCAATTCCAAATTTCCACCCCTCCGCCAAGTCACCCTGACAACTCCCGCTTCTCCGTTCCGGCAATTTACTATTCACTATTTTCAATTTTTAATTTTATAAAGCGCTTTGTCCGTCCGCACTAGCAGCGCCCCGCCATCCACCGCAAAACTCGCAAACTGCCGCCCCTCCAACCGGTTCGCCGCCAGTTTCACAAACTCCCGACCCGCCTTCAGCACATACGTCGTGCCCTCGCGTCCCGGGAAGTAAAGCCTCCCGTCATGCGCCAGCGGACTCGCACTGAACGGCTCCCCTAACCGCTCACGAAACACTTCCTCGCCGCTCGCCGCGTCCACGCACGTCACCATCCCGCCGTCGTTCGCAAAATACAGCAGCCCGTCCACCAGCACCGGTGACGGCATCGTCGGCGCTCCCTTATCAAACTTCCACAACACTTCCGGCGTCTTCCCGTCAATCTTCACCGCCATCACCCGGCTCTTCCCATACCCCGTCGCCAGATACACCACCCCGTCCGCATACACCGGCCGCGGCGTAATGCTGAACCCAAGGTCCCCGAACGGCACTTTCCACAACTCCTCCCCACTAGCCGGATCATAACCGTACAGCCAGTTCGCCCCCGTCGACAGCATCACCCGCCGCCCGCCCACCGTCACCACCAGCGGGGTCCCATAACTCTTCTTCAACTGCGGGTTCTCATTCATCTCCCCGCTCCGCATCGTCTTCCACGCCACTTTCCCCGTCCCCGCATCCAGCGCCACCACCATCTGCCGGTCACTCCCATCCAGATGGAAAATCACCTTCCCACCCTCCACCACCGGCGTCGACCCTGGCCCGTTCTCATGCATCACCTCCAACTCCTTGTCCTCATTCACCCACGCCACCTCCCCCTTCGCCGTATCCACACACGCCGTACCAAGGCTCCCAAAATGACAGTACAACCGCCCGCCCGACAGCACCGGGCTCGGCGACGCATAACTGTTCAATTCATGCACCCACTGCGGCGACCGCTTCGTCATCAGCAGCAAATTGTGCACCACCTTCCCGCTCGCCGCCTCCACACCCAACGCCCGCAATTCCACCTGGGACAACAACGTCAGCGGCTGATCCCCCGTGTTCGTCTTCAAACGCGCCGCCTTCTCCTCCTCCCCAGCCTCGGTCTCCATCGCCGTCGTCATCCACACCAACCCACCACCCACCACCGGCGACGACCACCCGCGACCCGGCAACTCCGTCCGCCACTCCACCCCTTCCTTCTCGCCCCACTCCACCGCCAACCCTTTCCCCGGCGCATGCCCCTGCCCGTCCTCCCCGCGCCACTGCGGCCAATCCCCACGTCCCACACTCACCATCAGAACCATCGGCAGCAGAATTCGTAAACGCATCACCCCGCAACGCCCGATCCCACCTCTCTCTGTCGCCCATCACCAACGCATTCACCACGCAGTTCCGTATTTCCCTCCCCAGTCTCCCAGTCTATACACAAAGCCAGACATTCCCGCTCCGGATTCTCCTCCTCACGGCCAACCCATCCCCAACCTCCCATCTCCCATGATCCGCATCCCCGGCCAGCAAGGTAAAGACGTCTGCGACCCCGGCCTCGGCCAAACCAGACGCGATGTCCTCCGCGTCGGCGGCTCCGCCATGATGGGCCTCACTCTCAACCAACTCTTCCGCGCCCAGGCCGCCGCGGAATCCTCCGGCACCACCGGCGGCCCAGGCTGGGGCAAAGCCAAAAGCGTCATCCTCGTCTACCTCCAGGGCGGCCCCAGCCACCTCGACCTCTGGGACCCCAAGGAAAATGTCCCCACCAACGTCAAATCCGAGTTCAATCCCATCCCAACCAAAATCCCGGGCGTCAACTTCACCGAACTCCTCCCCAAACTCGCTCAGGTGAATGACAAATTCACCATGATCCGCTCGATGAGCTACACGCCCAACGGGCTCTTCAATCACACCGCCGCCATCTACCAGATGATGACCGGCTACACCACCGACAAAGTCAGCCCCAGCGGCCAGCTCGAACCACCCAGCCCCAAGGACTTCCCTAACTTCGGCTCCAACATCGTCAAGATGCGGCCGCTCGATGTCCCCATGCTCCCGTTCGTCATGCTCCCACGCCCGCTCCAGGAAAGCAACGTCGTCGGCAAATCCGGCACCGCCGGCTTCCTCGGCAAGGCCTTCGACCCCTACACGCTCTACCCCGACGGCGATGACATGGACATGGCCAAAATGGAACGCATCCGCATCGAAGACCTCCAGCTCCGCCCAGACGTCTTCACCGTCCGCCTCCAGCGCCGCGCCCGTCTCCGCGACTCCCTCGGCCGCCAGATGGTCGAAATGGAAAAAGCCGTCGCCTCATGGCAGCTCGACGACTACTACGACCGCGCCCTCAATCTCATCGTCTCCGGCCGCGCCCGCGACGCCTTCCAGCTCAGCTCGGAACCTGACAAAATCCGCGACTCCTACGGCCGCAACACCTTCGGCCAGTCCCTCCTCCTCGCCCGCCGTCTCGTCGAAGCCGGTACCCGCGTCGTCGAGGTCATCTGGCCCAAGGTCGCCAACAGCGACAACCATTCATGGGACTGCCACACCGGTCTCTTCAAACGCATGAAAGAACAGGCCGCCCCCATGCTCGACGGCGGTCTCTCCACTCTCATCGATGACCTCGACCAGCGCGGTCTCCTCGAATCCACCCTCGTCGTCGCCGTCGGCGAATTCGGCCGCAGCCCCCAGAAAGGCGTCAGCACCAGCGGCAACGACAACAGCCCAGACGGCCGCGACCACTGGCCCTACTGCTACACCAGCATCATCGCCGGCGCTGGCATCAAACGCGGCTACGTCCACGGCAGCTCCGACAAAACCGGGAGCGCACCCCTCGAAAACCCAGTCCACCCAGGCGAACTCCTCGCCTCCATCTACCACGCCTTCGGCATCGCCCCGGACACCATCGTCTACAACCACCTCAACCAACCCCGCGAACTCGTCAAAGCCCAGGCCGTCTCCGCCCTCTTCGCCTGACCACACCCAGCCCCCTCCCACCAAGCCGAAGGCTTGACGGACACTAACCGGCGGCGTGAGCCACCGTTCTAACACAATTTCCCAACTCCATACGGGGTTGACCTCTCCGTACAAGCCAGCCGCAGGCTCTGGACTGCTGGGAGAATCACAGCTCTCCCTGCGTGCGGAGCACGCCTACCCGCCCTCCCAACACACCGCCCTCCCAACACACCGCTCTCCCAACACACCGCTCTCCCGACAAGAACGCGCCAACGGCGCACCCTAACACAGCCCAGGGCAACGCCCTGGGTCCACCCCACCCCCATACCAAGAGCCCTGAAGGGGCGCCCTAACCCCGCCCTCCGAACACACCCCCTCCGAACAAGCAGCCGCAGGCTCTGGACTGCTG
>JAIXVE010000157.1 GCA_027483175.1 Verrucomicrobiaceae bacterium
ACCCGCCTCTCCCAACAAGCCCTTCTCACTTCTCACTTCTCACTTCTCACTTCAATCCCCCCCCTTGACGGAAAACCAGCAAACCAGCAAACTTCCTTCATGAAGACCACCTTCGATCTCCCGCCCGATCTTGTCCGGGAACTGAAACTCCGTGCCGTCCATGAGGGCCGGAAACTCAAGGACGTCGCCGCCGACCTCCTCGCACGCGGCCTCGCCAGCCCCGAGACAACCACTCAGAAAAAGCCCGCCAAACCGAAGATCGAGATCAAGGCCAGCGGCCTGCCCGTGGTCCGTTGTGCCGCGAATGCTCCAGCAAGGCGGATGACTGCCGCCCAACTCCTCGCACTCGAACAGCAAAGCATCGTGAATGACGACCTCCAACGCCTCGGCCATGCTCCTTGACTCAAACGTCTGGCTGGCCCTCACCTTCTCCGCCCATCCGCACCATTCCCTCGCGAACGAACTCTTCGCCGAGGCAACCACCGAAAATCCAGCCTGCTTCTGCCGGGCCACCCAGCAGAGCTTCCTTCGACTCGCCACCACTCCCGCCATCCTCCATGCCTACGGCGCCGAAGGCTTCACCAATCAGGACGCGGCAAAACTGATCCAAACCCTCAACGCTCTGCCCGCCGTCAGAACCCTCGAGGAACCTTCCGGTCTCGAATCCCCATGGCTTCAGCTGGCAAGCCTTCCCTCCGCATCACCCAAAGTCTGGATGGACGCCTACCTCGCCGCCTTCGCCATCCACCACAACACCCAGTTCGTCACCCTCGACAGCGACTTCCTGAACTTCGAAAAACACGGCCTCAACCTCCGACTCCTAACACCATGAACACCCCATAACCCCCTTCCAACTTCCCACTTCAAACTTCTCACTTCTCACTTCAAACTTCTCACTTCCCCCCGCCCCCAGCGCCAACGGCGCGCCCTACCGCAGCCCTGGGCAACGCCCAGGGTGCAACCGCACCACCACCCAGAGCCCTGAAAGGGCGCCCTACCCTTTCCGGGTGCATCGCCCCCGGACTCAGCCTCTCCCAACCCGCCCCCTCCGAACCAGCGCGCCGCAGGCTCTGGACTGCTGGGAGAATCACAGCTCTCAGGGCGCACGGAGTGCGCGCGGCCCGCCCACGGTATAAGCCCTTCCCCCTTTCTGACTTCTCACTTCCCACTTCTCACTTCTAACTTCCCCAGCCCCTCTCCCAACACGCCCATCTCAAATCTCAAATCTCAAATCCTCATCGTCCGCCGCAGGCTCTGGACTGCTGGGAGCATCACAGCTCTCAAAGTGGCACGGGCATCTTGCCTGTGACCCCAATCCCTTGTGAAAGTGGAAGCGCGGACCGCCCTCCGAACAAGCCCCTCCGAACCAGCCATTCTCACTTCACACTTCTCACTTCTCACTTCCCCCCATCCCCCGAGACCGAGTCCCTTGCCAAGGAGCCTTGAATGGGGCACTGAATGCGTCATGAACGCCACCCTTAGCCTTGATGAAGCCGGCAGGCTGGTGCTGCCAGACAACGCCCTGCGCGTGCTGGGAATGAAGCCGGGCGATCAGGTCCGTGCCGATGTCAGCCCGAACCGCATCGATATTTGCCCTGAGCCTCCCGTCGTTTCCGACGGTGTGATCGAAAATGGCGTTCTCGTGATGCCACGGCAGACGATCCCAATGGACGCCGCCGCCGCCGTGCGCGCCGACCGTGACGCCTTGGCCGAACGATCGCGATGAATGCGCTGCTCGATAGCTCGGTTCTCGTCGCCGCGCTCGCCTCCGATGAACTCAAGCACTCCGAGTGCCTCGCCCGACTGCTGAAAGGCGGCAATTGCATCTACTCCCACGCGTTGCTCGAAACCTTCTCGACCCTCACCGGCGGAAAACTCGGTGTCAGAGTCACTGCCGATTTCGCCGTTCGGATGCTCTCGGAAACCATTCTGCCACGCGTCACCGTGATTGAACTTTCGTCCTTGGAAATCATCCAGGGACTGGCATCCGCGCAATCCCGCGGTGTGCGTGGCGGCTGCGTCTATGACTACATGCACTTGGTTGCGGCCAAAAAAGCCAACGCCTCCGTGATCCACACTCTCAACATGGACGACTTCATTCACCTTCGTCGCGGAGATGACCCCGAAGTCCAGCTTCCTTAGCCAGCCTCCGGAAAAGGAACGGCTGCTGATCACGGCTTGGTAGTCGAGAGCGCTGAGCCAAATCCCCACCCGCCCCTCCGAACAAGCCCTTCTCACTTCAAACTTCTCACTTCCCGCCACTCCGAACCCGTCCTTCTCACTTCAAACCTCCCCCTTTCACACTTCTCACTTCAAACTTCTCACTTCCCCCCGCCCCCAGCGCCAACGGCGCGCCCTACCGTAGCCCTGGGCAACGCCCAGGGTGCAACCGCACCACCACCCAGAGCCCTGAAAGGGCGCCCTATCTTTTCCGGGTGCATCGCCCCGGGCTCAGCATCTCCCAACCCGCTCCCTCCGAACCAGCGCGCCGAAGGCTCTGGACTGCTGGGAGAATCACAGCTCTCAAAGTGGCACGGGCATCTTGCCTGTGACCCCAATCCCTTGTGAAAGTGGAAGCGCGGCCCGCCCTCCGAACCAGCCTCTCCCCACAAGCCTCTCCTAACCAGCCCCTCCGAACCAGCCCTTCTCACTTCAAACTTCTCACTTCCCCCGCCCCTCCCAACCCGCCATTCACACTTCAAACTTCCCACTTCTCACTTCTCACTTCCCACTTCCCCACCCGCCCTCCCCCTTCCCACTTCCCTCCCAACAAGCCCCTTTTACTATTCACTATTCACTATTTCCAATTCTCGCCCTCACTTCTCGCGGATTCGGATTGATGCCCGCTCGATAATCCCGCCCTGACCCTTGACAAATCAATTGCTTTTGAACACTCACGCCCAATGAAGCCACCCAAAGTGACTCTCCCCCATCCGGCCGATATCGCGGCCCGCAAGGCCTTGGCAGAGATGCCGCCCGCGCCGTTAAGCCGAGTGCTCGAACAAGCCCGCGCCTCCCAACGCTGGCGAGAGGCGCAATCCGGCTTGCCAACTTACGGCCCCGGTTCCCCCCCTCCCCGCACTTCCAAAAATGCCCCCTCCTGAGTCCCGACAACTAGCCACGATCGAGGTCGCCATCGAAGCCCTCTATCGTCTGCATGTCGGTGTCGTGGGCGAAGGTTCCCTCCGGCATGAACGACCCCACAAACCCTGCCTCCTCCTCGCCGTGCTCGACCTTCTCGCCACCGGCCAGGCGACTCCCGACCGCATCCCATGGAACCAATCGTTGCGGGACCGATTCAAGGCTTACTTCGACATCGTGCGGACCCCGCAGGATCAGTGCAATCCCGATCTCCCCTTCTTGCATCTGAAGAGTGAACAGTGGTGGCAGCCGATCCGGAGTTCAGGATCAGGCCCGCACCCATTGACGGCGGCCCCCACCGCCGCCGATGCCAAAAGCGGCACCGTCCACGCGTCCCTGATCGAGGGCATGGAACGTTTCGTCGGCTCGCCGCTCGACCGCATGATCCTGCGCGATGCCCTCGTCTCCCGCTATTTTCCCCGCGCCCGCCCCCTCCTGTTGCCACTCTTTGCCGAACCGCACGCCAGCCTCGCTGCTCCGCCCGAATCCCCCCAAGCCCCCAGCCGCATCGAAGAAGATGCCCTTCCCAACCTCCCGGGTCGCCACTCCGGCTTCCGAAGGAAAATCCTCGATCTCTACGACTGCCAGTGCGCCGCCTGCGGTCTCCGGATCCGACTGCCCCAGCCCGATGACCTGACCTTTGTCGATGCCGCGCACCTGATCCCATTCAGCAGCAGCTACAACGACCACCCCACCAACGGCATCGCCCTCTGCAAAAACCACCACTGGGCCATGGACCGATACCTCATCGCCCCCGCGCCTAACCTCTCCTGGATCGTCTCCCCTCGCCTCGACGAACGCCGCTCCGATGGCGAAAAATCCCTCGTCGCCCTCAAAGGAAAACGCGTCCTCCCACCCGCCGAACCCGCCTTCTCCCCTGACCGCGACGCCCTCCAATGGCGCGTCGACCGACTCTTGGCTTGAGCACATCAGCGGGGAGGTAAGCAAGCATCACCTTGAACCCGCTCCCTGATCGCCACCCCCTCTCCGACCAAGCCCCATCTCAAATCTCAAATCTCAAATTTCAAATCCTCCCCGCCATTCCCACTTCTCACTTCTCACTTCTCACTTCCCCACCCGCCCATCTCAAAT
Organism: Verrucomicrobiaceae bacterium; assembly: GCA_027483175.1. GTDB lineage: Bacteria > Verrucomicrobiota > Verrucomicrobiia > Verrucomicrobiales > V1-33 > V1-33. Next base: position 4,234 of record JAIXVE010000157.1, read on the forward strand.
CTCAAATTTCAAATCTCAAATCCTCCCCGCCAGCCGCAGGCTCTGGACTGCTGGGAGAATCACAGCTCTCAAAGTGGCACGGGCATCTTGCCTGTGACCCCAATCCCTTGTGAAAGTGGAACCGCGGCCCGCCCTCCGAACCATCCTCTCCGAACAAGCCCCGGGATCGGGAGGCTCCGTACTCGCGCCACCCCCCCCGCCTTCCCCCCCTCCCCCCCCCCGCCCAACCGCTCCCCCCTCCCCCACCACCTTTTTCCC
>JAIXVE010000068.1 GCA_027483175.1 Verrucomicrobiaceae bacterium
GGTGGAAATACGTCGGCACCCAGGGCACCATCCTCGGCATCGACCGCTTCGGCATCAGCGCCCCAGGCAACACCGTCATGAAAGAACTCGGCATGACCGCCGAGGCCGTGACGGCGGCGATTGGGTAACTCTTCCGAACCTCAACCTCATGCGACCTTACGGTGATACTCGTTTAGCCGCCAAGCAGCGAGGATTCAGCGCATTCACTGTGGACGAGTGTCTGAGCCGTCTATGCGCTACCAACGGGAAGCCACGCACCCTAGATGAGGACGATCGAATTTGGCTCGTAGCCCTTGTAAAGGCACGGTTTTATCAACGCTTTATTACACCCATTGAGCTTCTGACTGCGCAAGAGAATCAGAAGCAGACAGCGGATGAAGAGAGTGTTATGCGTGTGGGCTTTACCGTCCTCGCAATTTCCTGTTTGATGATCGAATCGCTGGCTTGCTTTCGGTGTGGCCAATGGACTACTGGTTGGACGCCAGCAAACCAGCCAGTGGATCCTGCTTGGGGAAAAAACAAGGCAGATGGACTAGGGAAGGGCTGGAGATCCGCGAGCGACTTTACACGCAATAACAGACTATATCGCGGGCGCTATATTGACTTTCTAAGGCGCATGCAATCGGACCCCTCTGGGAAATCTTTATTCCCAAGTAGGAAGCAAGCAACTAGGTTTTACTCTGGAATCAGGTGCGGGATAATGCATCAGGCCGAAACTTCAGGCAAGTGGCGCAGCGATTTTCTGAAAACCGAGACCGAGATAAAGTGGGGGCACTGTCCGACGATTGATGCGCAGCGTTTCTTCATATCACTCAAAAAGTCCTTTGATGACTACATGAGCCGTCTTGCGGACACTAGCTGCTCCATGAACTCATCTTTGTGGAAAGCGTTTCGATACAAAATTTTAGGGCTATGCAAAGCTGCCGGATGGCCGGGAAAGGACACGAGTGATATGCCTCACGATTTTGGGTTTTACCGAAGATAACCCCGGAATTCCCATGCCCCGCCGCGAACTCAGCCACCCGCACCAGGTCACCGAATGGCTTGAGGAATGGGGCCGTGTGTTGAAGGAACCGGGGGAGATGACGCTCATTGGATCTGCGGCATTGCTCTGGCACGCGGCGCAGCGTGGATTGGACACGCCCCTGCCGGAAAACAGCATGGATGCCGATCCTATCACCGACAGTGAAGCCATCGCAGAACTGGCATGGGACGCGATCATCGGCAGCGATTTCGAGAAGGAGCACGGCTGGCATGTGAATCTGATGATGCCGGCCGTCTTGAAGCATTTCCCGGAAGGATGGGAAGTGAGGAGCCATCACGCCACGTACGGAAACCTGCACCTCGTCGTCCCAGCGCCCATTGATCTGCTGGCAGCGAAAGCGAAACGATCTGAACCCAGGGACATTGCCCACGCTAAATGGGCTGCCGACCTGGGACTTGTTGAGGCTGGGGATTTAGAGTAACGCTGCCGAGTGACTCACACCCACGAGCCAGCCGTCGAGATTCTCGGCCCGTACGCCATGCCGCATGATCTGGCGCGGCTCTACTATGGCCGTCTCCTCTGGCGCAAGGCACGGACACGCGAGCGCCTGCTCCGGCATTGGACGGATGAGCGGCATCCTTACCGCGACCGCTTTCTGGAAACATGGCGGCCGGTGGTGGAGGAAGTGCTGGAGGCGGATCCGGCGCAGGATTTCGAACTTGATGCCCAACTCAAGGCCCGCGGCCTGAGCCTGCGCGTGGTGGTCCGCGAGATCCCTCCTGTCATCGGGAGTTTCTTCGCGGAGTCGCGGCTGCACCCGGCATGCGGCGAATCGGTATCTGAGTCTCCAGCAGCATGAACTACCGCACATGGCACCTGCTTGTCCGCTGGGGATTTGTTGTTCTCATGCCGATGCTGCTTGCCGGATTCCTGATGCCGTCCGGAGGTCTGGGGCCGCTGCTGGTGACGGTCGGTGTCGCTTTGGTTATGGTTCTTGGTCTGACCGGAGCAGTCCTCGCCATTCTCCTCCTCATGGGCAAGTTCCGCTTTGCCTGCCCGGTTTGTCGGCAGCGCCACACGCAGGTGGTCGGGTCGAGCAGCGGCGGGACGATGGATTTGTTATGTGAGCAGTGTGGTGTCTTCCGCGAGACGGGCCCCTTCAAACTGAAGCTCAAGCTCGAACCCTTCACGGATGTGCACGGAAACCCACTTGTTCCGCCGTCGTCACGAAGAAACCCGGCATGACCGCCGAAGCCATCAAGGCGTCGCTGGAGTCATTGCTCACGCATGTGAACCGACCGTCGTTAGCTGAGTCAACACAATCACCCGCAATCACATGAGCCTGTTCTCCTCCCAACCCTCAATCCCCGCGCGGGTCCTCACAGAAGCCGAATGGATCGAGCTGGAGGAGACGCCCTACAACCCTCCCGGTCCGGAATTGTCTGAAGATGATTTCGAGGTCGAGTTTGACGCCGCGGAGACCGGACTCATCGCGGTGCTGGAGAAATTCGGGCGCAACGCAGCGGAGGACGCCGACTTCCTTCACGGTTGGACAATCCCGAGAGGTTCGCGCGCGATCTGTTTTGAGCTCCAGCATCGTTCCAAACTCAGAACGCCTCGATTGATTCCATTACTCCTCGAGTTCCTGCATTCGCTTCCGCAGTCCTACAGCATTGGGATGCAGAGTGATCAATCCACGGACTACATCTACGTCCGCCGCGAGGGCGTGCTGGTTTACGAATGCAGCCGGAGGACGATGCGCGCATTCGGGCTGACCAAGGGAATCTGAGAGCGCGACGACTGGCTGGACAGCCGGGGTAAGGGAGCTTTATTGGCACGGCATGTGGAAGCGCTTCTTTCGTAAGTCTCAGCCTGAGAAGGCTCCGCCGACCCCGGAGCCAACCGCCCCTGAGTTGCTGACTCTCAAGCAGCGGGTGACCGCTTTCTGGGAATGGTATGCCAGTGTTGCGGGTCGATTCTATTCCGAGATCGATAGCAAGCGCTGCGGTGATCTGGAGCCCGAGGTGTCCGCGAAAGTGAATGAACTGCTAGGGGGGATGGCATGGGTGTTCGGGCCGGGGGAGAACGGTACAGGGCACAGCATCACGCTGACCCCTGAAGGGAATCGCCATCGCCGCCTCGTCGCTCAGTATTGGCTAGCGCAGGCACCGGAGATTCCGGGCTGGACGTTCTATGCCTCAAGGCAGCCATCCGAACTGCATCGCAGCGGTCACAGCATCCGCATCGAGGACATGAGTTTCGGGGCGCATGAGATCTGGCTGACGCCGAGCGTGGATGCGGAGGCGGAATCCGTCGACCTGATGGTCTGGCACCCGTTGTTCGACCGGATCGATAACAGACTGCGCTGGACGGTGGTCTTCCTCTGGCTGGATGAGGCGCTCGGCGAGGACGCGGTATCGCAGCGAGTGGGTGAGATCAAGCTGGGTGACACCAAACTGGCCGACGCGATTCCACTGAGCGAGCTTCCGGAATACATTGCCGAACTGGAGGCGGAACGGGGCTGGAAGTGCATTCCACCCCATCAGTGCTATAGCAGTTATCATCGAAAGGAACCGGAGCGTGGCGGTGGATTGCGTCGGGACATTATCGCAGGCTCGACGCTCCAGATGAACATTGTGCAGGACTATCCGATGGATGCCAATCCACTCGCGGACTTCGGCGCGGAGTACGAGATGATCATCATCCCCGTAAACCAGCTGCCGCCGGGTCAGCAGGTCGATGCCAGAGGCCAGTTGGAGGAGGCTCTCGAAGCCGCCCTCTCGAAATCAGGCACCGGAAAGGTGCTTGGAGGAGCAACCGGATTGGAAAACGCGTACATCGATCTCGTCCTGTTTGACGCCGTCCGCTCCCGGCACGTCATCAAGTCCGTCATGGCAGCAACCCCGTATGCCGAGCATTACCGGACCGCAGGCTTCGTCCAGGCGTCCGCCCGGTGAGGGCCTTGGACTGCCGAGCGGCATTGGTGCCGCGATCGATTTCCGGAAACATGGCGGCTAGTGGTGGAGGCTTGCAGCAGTCAGATGGCCATGAGTTTGCGGAGGAGAGTCAGGTCTTCGGCGCGCTCGCGGCGGGAGTGCTGGTGGGACATTGAGGTTTTGGTGCAGCGGAGGGTGTAGGGTCTGCCGGAGCGGATGGTGACGGTATCGAGGTCGAGATGGAAACGGCGGACCCAGTCTTCGATTCGGTCGCGCTCTGACTGAGGGCAGAGGAAGTCGTGCGTGGCGGCGTTTGGGTCTGCCATGAAGGCGCGGAGTTCTGTGAGGAGGGGATCGTTGGGGCGGGGGGGGCCGTAGAAGTCTGATGATTCGGTGACGGCGCAGGGCCGGGTCCAGTTGCGATAGGGTTCAACGGGGCGGGCGACTTCTCTTGAGAGGATCGTAATGGCGAGGGCCAGGGCGGAAGCAGGGACGGAGTCGGGAGCGGGTTTCGTGCTGGTGTCAGCCCATTCGAGGAGGGCGGGTGCGAGGTGTTGGCGGATGGAGGGGAGCGAGCCATCCGCTTCGAGGAAGGCGAGTGCGGCTTCCTTGTCCTTCGGGTTGGTGAGATGGATGGAGGCGCGGAGGATGATGAGGGCTTCCGGCTGGCAGCCGGGCGCGGAAGCGTTGAAGCTGGTGCGGAAGGATGTTGCTTCGTTAGCCAGCGCTGGCAGCGTGACGAGTTTGCGGGTCAAGGCGACCGCGGAGGCGGATTCTTTGGCGGCGCAGATGGCGTCAAGCACGAGGAACAGGGGCATGCGGTAGGCGGCGGGAGATTCCGAAAGCCATGCGGACACGATGCGCTGGAACGGGGCGGAACCGAAGGCGCGCACGAGGGCATGCCACAACGGGCGGTCGAGGGTGGCGAACGCGGATGATGGTGCCATGCGCAGCAGGGAATCGAGGGCGCTGCGCAATCCAGTCATTGCGATGACTTCGAGGGTTGCGGCGAACGGTTCGCGGAACTCTGCGTCTTCACTAGCGAAAGGAACTCTGGGCTTCCACGGATGAAGCGACGGTTGGAACCGGGGCATTGCGTCCTGAAGATATGTCAGGATGGCGGCGAGGAGCCGCTGGAATTCCGGGTGATCGGTGGCGGCATTGCTGGTGGCCATGGCGGCAAGTTCCGCGCTGGCCGCCCGGGGATTGAGGGATACAAGGATGGCTTCGTGCTGATCGCGGGGCCAGAGCACTACGGCGGCGCGACGGTACCAGTAGTCGAGTGTGCAGCCGGCATTGCCGGTGTAGCCTTCGTAATCCTGCTCGAGGGGTTTCCCTGCGTCGATCGGCTGCCGGTAGATGAGCGACTCCATGCTGAGGGGGACGGCGCCGCGCGGCAGTGGGCGGTCTAGCGCATCCCGCCAGTTGGTGGCTGTGAGGGATTCCTCGTAGATCTCGCCCATTTTCTGGTCATCGGAGCTGGCCGCACCGGTCCCACGGTAACGCGACGTGCGATAGCGGTACGAGTTGTAATCTTCTTCAAAGGCGCCCTCCAGTTCGCCGAGCCGGTGGAAAGTGACGAGGGCGAGGGAAGCGGTCAGGCCTGCGGCGTCCGCGGCGGCGAGGAGGGCGCGGGCGCGGGCGGCATCGTTGCCTTTGAGGTTTCGGAGCGAGAAGTTTGCCTCGGTGTACTGGTGTTCGAGGAGGATGGCCGCGGGGTTTACTGGCGCAGGCCACGACATGGCCTTGAGAGCCGGCAGGAGGCGGTTCGAGTGTTCGGATAGCGGTATGTTCAGATCGTCCGGGTTGCCTTTGGTCAGGACGAGATTGTAGACGAGACAGCAGCGCACGCCGCTGGTGACCACCTCCACTTCGTGTTCGCAGTCTGCGAAGAGCGCGGCGCTCTGGAATCGCCGCCGGCCGGCCGGTTGGCTGAAATCGACGGCGACTTCCTCGCCGCCGTGACGCACGAGGAGTCGTCCGCCTTCGTGCGCTGAAGGCAGGGCGATGATGAGTGTTCCGAACATGGCTGCGAGCTTCTCGGTGTCGCGATGCGGCAGAAAGTGGCCGCCCTTTTCGTAGATGAGCAGCTTGTACAATTCGGCTGTGACTTCGCCGTCGACGCCGAGATCGTTCGCCGCTTTGTCGACGGTGCGCTGGAGATACTGCTGCCATTCCGGGGCGTTGAGCGACAGTTTCGCGGCATCGATCTGGCGGCATTTCCTGACATGATCATCCTGCACGGTGCTCAAGCCCTTGCCGTAAGGAGCGGCTTCGCCCGCGCGCACAAGCTCGCTGACCTGCGCCGCGATCAGTGGAAACGCCAGCTCGCCAACACCTTCCACCACCAGCTCCGGCATGAAGAACGGCTCGGAATTCGTGGCGCAGAAAACCCCGGTTCCAGTGACGGTATCAAGTGCCTTGAGCAGCGGCTCGTTCAGTGAAGCGGACATGTCCCCGCCATGGCTCGCCTCCCAGCACGCGGCAACCTTGATTCCCGCTCTGCGTTGGCGGAAGTGTGGTCACGGACGCGGATGAGATCGGGAGGAGGCGAGGGGTCAGAGGGTGGCAGCGGAAGAAATTATGATCGTCGGACGCGTGCATCCGCCGCATGGCTTTGATTGCCGAACCGGTTTGTGTGTGTTCAGGTCTGGTCCCGATGTGCTTCGGGAGCGCCAATCTATGGCGGCCGGTTTCCCATTTTACGTTCACACGCTCAAGATGACTTTCGATGCAACAACTGCCGCTAACGGAGACGCCGGCTGGATGGGATCGTTCAGGGTACTGGTCGTTGAGAGTGCGGATCAGATTATGGGTGCCCTCAGGGACTTCATCCGAGATCCGTCTGGCGAGCAGATTGATGCGTGGAAGCTGTCGATTCCTCAGATTCAGGAGCAGGCGGGGAAGGTCATGGAGGAACGATCCGAAGCGGGAGAGTATGCAGCGGTCCTTGAGTACCGGCTTCCGATGGAGTCGCGCAGGCCCGATGTCGTGTTTCTCTTCAATGGGCGAGTGCTCGTGTTGGAATGGAAGGGACGTCCGATGCTGGACTGGTCGGATATTGATCAGGCCCATCATTATTTGACATCGCTGCGGAATTTTCATCGCGAGTGTCATGACCGGCCGGTCGACGCGGTGATTGTGCTGGGGTCGGCGAGTTTTGCGGCGAGCCGGGACTATAGCGGCGTTCATGTATCCGGCGTGAGCGATCTGCATCGTCTCGTCTGTCGACTGGCATCCACGCCGGCCCGCAGTCCGCTGGCGCTGGACCGATTTCTGGCAGCCGGAGCCTATGAGCCGCTTCCTTCACTGATGGTCACGGTACGGCAGGTGATTCGGGATGGCAGTCTGACGCGGGTGCATCGTTCGGCGGCGAAGACGGATGAGGCGCTGGCAGCCATCGAGGCGATTGCCACGGAGACGGCGGTGGCACGGCGGCGATCGCTGATTCTGTTGTCAGGGTCGCCGGGTACGGGCAAGACGCTCGTCGGTATCCGCGTCGCGGTGAGTGAGAAGATCAGTCAGCTCGCGGTCCAGAGTGACGGGAGGGCCACGTCGCAGCCAGCCATTTTTCTATCTGGAAACCGGCCGCTGGTGACTGTTCTGAAACACGAATTCAAGCGTCACGGGGCTGATGCCAGGGCCTTCATCAGGGGAGTGAGAGAGTATGTCGATTACTACAGCCGCAGGGATCGGATACCTCCGGAACATGTGCTGGTCTTCGACGAGGCGCAGCGCGCGTGGGACGCGGAGAAGGTTCAGGAGTCACACGGCGACCCGAGTCTGCGGTCCGAGCCGGAGATGTTCATTCAGTTCTCCGAGCGGGTACCGGCGTGGTGCACAGTGATAGGTCTCATCGGGGGTGGACAGGAGATCCATAATGGCGAGGAGGGCGGTATCCTTCAGTGGGCTGAAGCGATTCATCGCAGCAGCAACGCGGCCGAATGGTGTGTTTACGGGCCTGAGCGCTTTCGCGAGGCCTTTGAGGGGGCGGGGCTCCATGGGGCCTATCGTGTGGTCGATGAACTTCATCTGGACCGATCGATCCGCTTTCATGCGGCGGTGGATCATCATGAATGGGTGGCGGGGCTTGTCGATGAATCGAAGGACGATGCTGAGCTCGCCAGCATTGCCGCGCGGTGCCGGGAGAATGGGTTTCATCTTCGCGTGACGCGGAGTCTCGACCATGCGAGGCGCTACCTTTGGGGGCGATACAAGGATGATGAGGAGGCGAGGTTCGGGCTAGTCATGTCATCCCGGGACAAATGCCTGCAAGGGCATGGCGTTCTGCAGATTGGTCGGTTTGCGAGGATTGGCGAATGGTATGCGGAGGATGAACTGAACCCGAACTCATGCAGGAGGCTCCGCGAGGCGATCACGCAGTTCGAAGCGCAGGGGCTCGAGCTTGATGCGGCTCTGGTTTGCTGGGGAAATGACTTTCTCTGGACCGGCGAGCCACGCCAATTCTCTGACAAGGAGGCACCAGCCGAAGCGCTCACACGCTGGGACGACTCACTCGGCAAGAAATGGCTCAAAAAGGCGAAGCTGCGCAATCCCCTGACGCTTCGCCGCAACACCTACCGAGTGCTCCTAACCCGAGGAAGACAAGGCAGCGTGATCTTTGTGCCTCCGGATGCCCTTTTTGATGCCACCTACCAGAAGCTGCTGTCGGCCGGGTGCCAGTCGCTGGATGCCGCGATTGAATGTTAGATGGGAGCAGTCATTTCGGGGCGGGGGATTTCCGGAGGAGGACGATGGTCTGGATAGCAGAGTCCCGGGATTCCATGAGGCCGATGGCGAGGTCGCTGATGGTGGGGGAGATGGAGGTTAGTTGGAGAGGGCAGAGCCATGTTTCCGGGGGATTGGTGAATGGGTTGACGAGGAGGCCCTGATGGGGAGCTAGGGTGCGGTCAAAGGTGGGGGTGGTGTGGTCGAGGGGTGGGGGGAGTTTATCGACGTCGCGGATGCGGATGGAGCCATCGGACCAGTCAACGATCTTGAACTGCTGAGAGGCAGATGTTTTGCGGGGAGAATAGCAGGCGAAGCTGGAAGCAGAGAGGGCGTGGCTGGGGTGGAGTATGAGTGGATCCGGGGCGGGGGTGGCTCCGGGGTCGGCCGGGGGCGTGAGGATGAGACGTCCGGAGGCGTCGAGAATGCCGAGGAAAATGTTATCGGAGGAGATGTACCATACGTCACGGATGCCGACGGAGTCGAGACTGTGGATGCTGACTGGTGAAGAGAAATTGTGACGGGAGACGGCTTGATCGGAGAGGTCAGCTTTGACAGTCAGGAGAGTGGAGAATGGTTTGGAGTTGGAGTTGTTGACGAAGGATACGTGGATGAAGGGGCCGGACCAGAACATGGTGGCGAGGCGGGCGTCTGGGGGGAGATTGAGTTTGAGAGTGCGGGGCGGCGAGTCTTTGGTGAGATCGAGCAGGAAGAGCTGGTCTGCGGAAAACCATGCGGCTTCGGGTGGGGCCGGGCGAATGATAGGATCGCTGATTGAGTCGGAGTAGCCTTGATGGGAGGCAGGGAGGTGCCATGCGCGGAGGATGTCGTAGCGGCCTGCGATGGCGACGGCTGGCGTGGGGGGAGATTCCTCGATGGTGTAGCGGGTTGGGGGAGGCGGGAACGGGGACTCGTGGGTTCTGGTGGAATGGAGGAGCGCTTGTTGTGCGAGGGCGATGCGGTGGGGCGGGCCGGTGACGCGGAGGGACGAGGTGCCTTGGGAGGAGATGGGGTCAGTGGTGAACTGATGAAGGGCGATGACCTTGGAAGCGGAGGAAGCAGGGCCTGAGGGGTCCCGGGGGGCATCGAGGGCGAGACTGGCGATGGCGCAGACTTGATTGGAGTCGTCGAGGAGGAGGAGGGCGAGGTCATCCGGCCATGAGGAGGAGGCAGGGCCGTTGCGGTTGATCTGCCATTGGGTGGCGGTCAGTGGGGCGGGAGCGGTGAGGAGTTGCCAGCCGAGGGGGTGAGTGGAGTCGGGGGCGGGTGGGCGAGAGGAATCGATGAAGGCGGGTCTGGCATCGTGGAGGACCGGCGGTGATGCGACGAAGGACCTTGGGGCGTCGTTCCGGATGAGGACGAGTCGAAGGCTGGCGGACGCGGGGAGGTTGGTGAGGGGGAGAGAGCCGGATGCGGGCAGGGGGGTGATTTCAGCGGCGACGCGTTCGGAGGTTGGGTTGAGGTGATCTGAGACGAGAGCGAGTGCGTTGAATCTGCCGGCGAGCTGGGAGGCGACGCTTTGCCATGACAGATCGAGCGGATCGTCGGCGCGGCGGATTTCTGCGTCGGAGAGAGGCGGTGGCTTGAGGCCGTGGAAGGACCAATGAAGGGTGCCTTGATCGAGGGCCGATGGGGATGGGGAGAACGTGATGGTGACGTTAGGGATGAGGCTATTGGAGTCGAGCTGAGCGAAGAGAGTGGCAATGGCGAGCCATGGATTGGGACGATGGGCGGAGCGGGCGAGTTGTGGCTGGCTGGTGAGGACTTTGCGGAGGAGAGCATGCCAGCGGGGATGGCCGGCGGCGAGATGGGCGATGGTGCCGAGAGGGCCGTCAGGTTTTGTGAGGGTGGAGGGGTCGGCGGCGGCGGCGGCTTCGAGGGTGCTGGTGACGAGCTGGTCGACTTCCGGCGAGGGAGAGGATGAAGGGTCCATCATTTCGAGCTGGAGCGCGACGGCGAGAGACGATGGGAGACGGTTGGGCGGTGACTCCATGAGGCGCTTCGTGACGAGCGAGCGGAAGGTTTTTGTGTCTTCCGGGGAGCCCAGACGCAGGAGGCGCTGCATGATGGAGACGTAGCCGTTGTCGAAGGAACTGTTGCGGACGAGGGCGGGCAGGAGAGCGTTGTGGAGCGTGAGGAGACGGCGAGCGGCGTCGGTGGCGCCTGCATCGGCAAGCTTGTCGAGAGCGGCGCAGGCCTTGAAGAAGACTGGCTGGTCGAATTCGTCGATGAAGAACTTCGTGTTGGAGGAATCGCTGGTGAAGGTGGCGCGGGCGTCGGCTTCCCATGCATCGAACGCGAGGGCGCGATTGAGGCGATCAGGGGGGAGGAGCCACGTGGCGAAGCGGAGGACGCGTTGCCGGCAGGTGGGGGAGAGATTTGTCAGGGAGGTGTCTTCGGCGGTGAGTGGGCGGGCGCAGCCGGTTGCGATGAGGGCGACGAAGGCGGCGCGTTCGTCATCGGGGCGTGAGCGGGCGATGGCCTGAAGCCGGAGGGCGAGGGCGGCGGGGTCATGGCGAGCGGCGATGCGGATGAATTTCCAGCCGTCGGAGTCTCGGCTGATGGGGGCGGAGGAGGCGGAGCGGTCCCACGGTGTTGAGGGCCGACCTTCATGGGTGAGGTCGCCTGACTGATTGGATAGGATCGCCTCTGCGGCGGCGATGGCGGCTTCGGAGCAGCCTGAGTGGTCGAGGTGATGGACGAAGGGCAGCCAGCTTTTTGGGTCACCCTGACCGGGTTTCCATGGAGATTTGAAAGTGACGACGGCGACGGCGGCGGCGCGGATTTCGGCTGTGGACAGCTGATCGGTGAGCGGACGGCGTTCGAGGAGGGATTGCATGGAAGCGATCCATTTCTGGGGGAGGTAGGCAGTTCTGGTGCGTTCCGTGTAGGCTAGGATGGCACGGACGGTATCGGCGTCAGGGGACGGGCCCGCGTCTGTGATCCTGCACCATGCGGTGCCGTCTTCGCTGGGGGAGTCTGTGCTTTGGCGTGGCTGGAAGGTGGAGTCGAGGGAAGCTAGGCCGCGGATGAAGGCGGCGCGGCGGGCGGGGGAGATTTCCGGTGCTTTGCCTGGATTGTCAGCGGCGAAGGCGAGGAGGAGTTCGGTGTCGTCGGGGAACGAAGCGACGGCGCGGGCGAGGAGCTGAGACGCGAGTTCCCGTGATTCGTGGAAGGGGGGCGTGGCGAGGAAGACGGCCATTCGGGCGGCGAGCGGATCCTTTTCGTTGATGAGGAGTTTGGCGGCCTCTTTGCTGGTTTCGGGTGAGATGCGGGGGATGAGGCGGAAGAATGGGTGATGCTCGCCCCGCGAGTAGGCGAGCGAGAGGGCGCCGACGGGCGAAAGCTGACTACGAACCTCGGGGTCTGTGATGAGCGTCATGAACTTGGAGGCGATGGCAGCGGGGGTGGCGATCTGGGGTTCCGGGGCAGTGGCAGGAGGTGGGGTGGCGGGTGCGGCGGGGGCGGGACCGGAGTCGGCACCGGCGGTGAGGGGGCTGCGGGCTTTGGCGGCGGCGATGAGGGAGGCGCGAGTGGCGGGGATTTCCTCGAGGGAGGCGCGGAGGAACTGCCACGGGAGGGAGGAGGATTCCTCTTCGGCTAGAATCAGGGCGGCTTTGAGGAAGTTGTTATTGCCAGGGCGACCGGGGCGCATGGAGAGGTGTTGTTCGCGGAGGTTCCGTTCGAGGTTGAGAGACCGAGCGATCTCGTTCCAGCGGAGGATCTGGCGTTTGAGGGGATGGGTGGTCTGGAAATCGGCCAGGGAATCGAGGAATTCCTGAGGGCGGATGCCGGAGGTGTAGGGATAGGCGTCGTCGTTCCCGAGGAGTAGCGCGAGGGCTGGGAGGCCGGGAGGGCGGGAGTGCGAACGGAAGTCCGTCGGAGGCAGGCGGAGCCATGCGGCGATGCAGCGGAAGCGTTCGACTGAGGGGCAGACCTGGAGACCGAAGAACGGGTGGGGCTGGGAAGGTCGGGGTTGGGAATTGTCAGATGATCTGCGGACGAAGTCGAGCAGCGAGAAGCCGGGTTCCTCCGGGGGGAACGGGGTGAGAGGGAGCGCTTTGGCGGCCTCGCGGATGGTTGCGGGCGCGAGTTGATAGAAAACGCTGGATTTGCGGATGAGGTCGAGGGGATGGAGGGCCATGCGGCGTGCCAGTTCGGTGGTGACGGCCATGAGGGCATTGGCGGAGGGCCCTTCCGGGAGTGGCGCGGCGGAGGGGAGAGTGAAGGCCCCGACGGCGGTCATGAGGGTGGACGAGTTGACGAGCGTGAGGAGGCTGGGGTCGCGGCACCATGTGACGAGGAGATCGGTGCGGCGGCACCGTGCGGCGAAGGCAAAGCGATCGGCTGGTGAGGGGAGACGATCGGCGATGGAGAGGGCGCGTTCGGGTGTGGCCTGATTCATCTCGTGGAGCTGGGACCATGCCCATTTTGTGAGGGTGGCTTCGTCAGAGGCGACGGGCCATTCCGGGCGCCATTGTGACCATACGGTGAGCGGCGAAGGATCGGGGAGCGGGTAGCCGGGGTGAACGGGGTGGAGCAGAGCGGTCCTGCAGAGAGAGGCGTAGGTGTCGGTCCATGGCTGACCTGACAGATTCCAGATGAGGAGTTCGGAGGGGTATTGGGAGATGACGGGTGCGCTGAGGCGTGAGGAGTTGAATGGGGATCGACCTGAGGAGGAGGGGAGCGAGCGGAGCTGGTGGGAGTCGACGATGATATCGGCGAGGCAATCTGCGTCATTGGGAGTGGCGCGGCCGGCCCACGCCCGGGTCATGAGTTCCAGGGTGCGGCGCTGGACGCCGGGAGCCAGAGAAGAGGCTAGGGTATCCGCAAGAGGAGGCATCTGGGCTGCAGCCTGGTTGGAGATGAAGAGGAGGCGTGCGAGTTCGAGGGGATGGGAGTTGAAGGTTTTCTGGAAAGCGGGGAGGGCGGAGAGATCCGGGGGCCACTGGCGGGACGTGGCGAGGTGGAGTGCGAAGTATCCGGCGTTTTCGAGGGAGAGAGGAGAGGGGTCGCGGGCGAGGCGATCGAGTTCTGTGCCGACTGGTTTGAGGAAGCCGCAGGTGTGGGTGGGACGCGGCTGGATGTTGTCCGGGTTGGTGACGAGGACGGGGGTGGCGAGGGTTGAGACGAGGGAAGGGGCGAGGCTGGCGCGGAAGGCTTCGGTCCGCGGGTCGGCGGTGAACCAGTCGGCGAGGACGGCCATGGTGTGGCGGGCGGAGATTGAAGCTGGGGAGTTGTCGTTGGCGGAGGCGAGAGCGTGTTGTTCGTCGAGGAAGGCGGATTCCTTGCCGGCATCGACGAGAAGGCTGACGTGGCGTTCGAGGATGCGTTGGCGGAAGTCCGGCTGAGGCCGGGAGGACCATGCGGAGGAGGTGCGGGTGAGCGCGGCGGCGAAGTTGCCGCGGAGGCAGTCGAGTTCGGTGAGGGCGAGGAGGGCGGCGGCGGCGATGGCGGGGCGTTCTGCGGAGGAGACGAGGGAGGAGAGGATGGTAGTGGCTTCCTGTTCGTGGCCGAGGAGGGCGCAGAGACGGGCGTGGTTCCAGCGGGCGTCGTCTCCGTCCATGATGCGAAGGCTGGCGAGGGTGTCTTGAGGGTGGCCATCGGCTTCGGCGAGGAGGGCAGCGAGGACTGCGAAGCCCGAGTGGTCGGCGGCGAAGGAATTCCAGCGCTGGCGGAGGGCATTGATGCCCGGGTAGCCGATCCAGAGGGCGGTGAATTCCCGGAACTGGCGATCCGGCTGAGGTGATGCGGCGAGTTCCTGTTCGGCGGGGGACGGGGAGTCGGTGAAGCCGGAAGGCAGGACTGAGGCGGGGGTGATGCCGGTGATGCCGAGGACGAGGAAGCAGAGGGTGGACCGGAGCAGCGAGACGAGACGGTGCATGATCCTCACTGATAGGCGGGAAATCGATGGAAGCAACGGAGGGCGTTTTGTTTTTGAGGGGGCAGCCTTAATGAGGGAGCCATGAGGCTGGCGGGAGGGTCGAGCGCGCGCAGCGCTGTTCCCGGGTGGGCGGTGCGGATCAAGAGGTTTGGTGTGGCGAGTTCCGTTGTTCTCGGCTAGAGGTTGCGGACGGTTATGTCGCCTCCATCGGACCTTCCCATCTCTCGATACGCCGCGCTGAACCCGGTGCAGCGTTGGTTTCCGGCGGCGGAGGAAGACGGGCAGTGTTACGACTTTGTCTTTGTGGACGAGGCGTCATGGAAGCAGCATACGCCGCAGGACTTTGCTTCGCTCGCCGCAGGGTTCTGGGAATACAAATGCTGACATTCATGCCCGACTTCACTGCCGAAGGTCTCGAAACCTCCCACCGCTTCATTGATGAAGTGGGCGACACCACATTTTTCGGCAAGGGCGGCATCAGTATTCTTGGCCAGGAAGGAGTCTCCCGTGCGTTCGGAATGGGAATTGTCCGCATTGATCGGCCGCTCGAGGAAGTACGCAGCGAAATCTCGGCCCTTCAGAGGCAAGTGGAATCCGACCCACTGCTGAACAGCATTCCGAGTGTTGCTAAACGCAAAGCACAGGGAGGGTTCTTTTTTCACGCCTGCAAGGACACGGATGACGTGCGCAGCGTGTTCCTTCGTTACCTCCGGGATCTGCCGTGCGAAGCAGAGGTCATCATGGCCCGAAAGATTCCTTCCATTTTCGTACACAAGCACCACGGCAAAGACGACGAGTTCTACGCTGATGTGCTCTCTCATCTTCTCAAGAACCGCCTCAAGAAGCCCCAGCGTCTCGTTCTGAACATCGCGGAACGCGGTTCGAGTACGCGGGCCAAGGTCCTCGATTCCGCCCTCGCCAAGGCGGTCAGGCGCGCGGGTCGGAAATGACCGGTGGATGAGCTGCGCGGCGAGGTCGTCTTCAATGTCCAGACGCCCTCCCGTGAGCCTTTACTCAACGTTGCAGACTAGTTGTGCTGGGCGGTTCAACGCGTGTTTGAGCGCGGGCAGACGCGGCTTTACGACTACCTTCGCGAAAAAATCCGCCTCGTCGTGGATCTCTATGACACCGCCAAATATGAAGGGTCCAAGAACTTCTACGATCACCATCGCCATCCGCTTACTGACCGAAATGAAATCGGCCCACCAACCACCTGAGCGGGATACCCCGCGACGCCATGGAGACGACTTTCAGTGGCCGCAGGCCTTCGGCAAGTTGGCAGACATTCTGTGTGATGCCAAGCCTTTTTTCCGCCTGCCGGGAGAGCCGGCGAAAATCAATTCGCTCATTGGCTCATTTGAGCCAATCGGATGGGCCAATTCAATCCGGGAAAAAACTATACAACCCATTGATGTTCAATTTTTAACGAATCAACCCGATTGGGTCGCTTCTTTCCCGGCCAATTGACTGCAACCCGTTTCATTCCACCTCCCCGCCCATGCCCCGTCCGCACGACACTGAACGATACGAACTGACCGACACGGAGAAGCGCGACCTGATCGCGCTCATTGAGAAGGGGAAGCCGCTGCCGGACCGGTACCGGTTCCTGCTGTTCGAGGACAAGCGCGAGGTGGAACTGGTCTGGAACGGGAAGACGCGCGAGGTGTGCACGGCGGTGGATCATCCGCGACGTGCCGTCATTTGTTGCTATGGAAGGGAGCGAGTGCGTTACGGACTTCTATGGAAACCGTGTTGAGTCCGGCGTCCCATTTCTTCGCGCCTTGTTCGTAGTCATAAATCAACTCCCCGGGTAGTGCCGGGAAGAGGTCACGCAGATCGTCGCTGGTGATTCCAGCGAACAATGCTTCGACGAGTTTGCGAGCCGTGGGGAGGTCGTAAACGCCTCCATAGATCAAATCAAAGTACTGTTCGATGAAAAGCCGGGAGCCATCTCCACAATCTACGATGTCCACGGAGGACAGTCGATCCCCGAGCTCGATCTGGAGGAATCCGGTTTCCACATGAAGGCGTTCCAGTGCTTCCATCGCGGACGACAAGCTGATCTCTTCAAGTTCGATTCTGGATCGCTGTTTGGTTCGGCCGATGGGAGGAAGAGTCGGATCGCCGTCTGGTTCTTCCCATGTGACATCGCGCCCGAAGGCGCGCACACCTGCGCCGTCGCGGTAGGTCGCTCGAAGCATCATTTTCGGCGGATGATTGATGCACCGGATCGCCGGCGACAGCCGTCATGGCCTGAGGAACCGGCCATTAGCGGATGGGTGCGGGGTTTGTCAGGCGAGGATGGGTTTGATGAGGTTGCCGTGGATGTCGGTGAGGCGGAAGTCGCGGCCCTGGGATCTGTAGGTGAGGCGGGTGTGGTCGACGCCCATGAGGTGGAGGATGGTGGCGTTGAGGTCGTGGACGTGGACTGGGTTTTCGGTGATGTTGTAGCAGAAGTCGTCGGTGGCGCCGAGGGTGAGGCCTTTTTTGACGCCTGCGCCGGCCATGAGGACGGTGAAGCAGCGGGGGTGGTGATCGCGGCCGTAGTTATCGGCGGTGATGCCGCCCTGGGAGTAGATGGTGCGGCCGAATTCGCCGCCCCAGACGATGAGCGTGTCGTCGAGGAGGCCGCGGTTTTTGAGGTCGTTGATGAGGGCGGCGGTGGCCTGGTCGGTGTCGCGGCACTGGCCGCGGATGGCGTTAGGGAGACCGCCGTGGTGGTCCCAGCCCATGTGGAAGAGCTGGATGAAGCGGACATCGCGTTCGGCGAGACGGCGGGCGAGGAGGCAGTTGGCTGCGTAGGAGCCGGGGCGTTTCACGTCGGGGCCGTAGCTGTCGAGGACCTCGGGGGATTCTTTGGAGACATCGGTGAGGTCCGGGACGCTGGCCTGCATGCGGAAGGCGAGTTCGTACTGGGCGATGCGGTTGAGGATCTCGGGATCGCCGAGGGCGTCGTGGCGGTGCTGGTTGAGGGCGGCGAGTTCGTCGAGGGTATCGCGGCGCATGGAGCGGTCCATGCCTGGGGGGTTATTGAGATAGAGGACGGGTTCGCCTTTGTTGCGGAATTTGACGCCTTGATAGCGAGCGGGGAGGAAGCCGGCGCTCCAGAGCCGGTCGTAGAGCGGCTGGTCGTCGGGGCGGCCGCTGCCGAAGCTGGTGAGGACGACGTAGGAAGGGAGTTCCGAGTTGGCGGAGCCGAGGCCGTAGCTCATCCATGCGCCGATGCTGGGGCGTCCGGCGAGCTGGGAGCCGGTCTGCATGAAGGTGATGGCGGGGTCGTGGTTGATGGCTTCGGTGTGGAGCGATCTGATCATGCACCAGTCGTCGGCGAGTTTGGACATGTGGGGCATGAGTTCGCTGAACCACATGCCGGACTGGCCGTGCTGGGCGAATTTGAAGAGGGAGGGAGCGACCGGGAAGGTGGACTGGCCGGAGGTCATGGTGGTGAGCCGCTGACCCATGCGAATGGAGGCGGGGAGGTCTTCGCCGCGGCGTTTCTCGAGCTGCGGTTTGGGGTCGAAGAGGTCCATCTGGGAGGGAGCGCCGCTCTGGAAGAGGTAGATGATGCGCTTGGCCTTTGCAGGGAAGTTAGGGAAGCCCGGGAGGCCGGGGACGCCTGCGGTGGCGGCGGGAGCGGGGCTGCCGAGGAGTTGGGAGAGTGCGGCGAGGCCGATGCCGCCGGCCGACTGGCGGAGGAACGTGCGGCGGGAGAGCTGGCGTCGGGCGTCGGCGGACAATCCCGAGAAGAGGTGGTCGTTGCAGTGCATGGCGGGATCAGTTGCGGGTGACGGATTCGTCGAGGTTGAGGAGAATGTTAGCGGTGACGGTGTGGGCGGCGAGTTCTGCGGGGTCGAGCCCTTTGACGGGAGGCGAGCTGCCCTGACTGATGAGGGCGGCGGCGTCCTCCGGGTGCTGCTGGAAGGCGGCGAGACGGGCGGCGAGGCCTTTGGTGAGGGCGGCGAGTTCGGCGGCGTCGGGCTGGCGTGCGGTGACGGCGCGGAAGGCCCATGTGATGCGGGCTTCCGGGGTGGTGCCGCCGTCGGTGAGCATGCGTTCGGCAAGGCGGCGGGCGGCTTCGACCCATGTGACCTCGTTGAGCAGAGCGAGGGCCTGGAGAGGTGTGTTGGTGCGCGAGCGTTTGACCGTGCAGATTTCGCGGTTGGGCGTGTCGAAGAGGAGCATGGTGGGAGGCGCGGCGGTGCGTTTCCAGATGGTGTAGAGACTGCGGCGGTAGAGTCCTTCGCCGGAGTCGGCCTTGTAGTTGCGGAGGTCGCCGTAGACGGAGGTTTCGTCCCAGACGGCGGCGGGCATGTAGGGG
Source organism: Verrucomicrobiaceae bacterium (assembly GCA_027483175.1). GTDB lineage: Bacteria > Verrucomicrobiota > Verrucomicrobiia > Verrucomicrobiales > V1-33 > V1-33. Next base: position 18,852 of record JAIXVE010000068.1, read on the forward strand.
CGAACGCTAGGGCCGCCGGTTTTGTCGACAAGGAGGCCGCTGATGGCGAGGGCCTGGTCGCGGAGGACCTCGGCGGCGAGGCGGAGGCGCGGGGCGCGGGCGAGCCAGCGGTTGTCAGGGTCGCGTTCGAGGAGATCCGGGGTGACTTTGGAATCCTGACGGTAGGCGGCGCTGGTGACCATGAGGCGGTGCATGGCTTTCATGTCCCAGCCGACGCGGACGAATTCGACGGCGAGCCAGTCGAGGAGGTCGGGGTGGGAAGGCCACTCGGCCTGGGAGCCGAAGTTTTCCGTGGTGCGGACGAGGCCCTGACCGAAGAAGCGTTCCCATGCGCGGTTGACCCAGACCCGAGCAGTTAGGGGGTGCTGACCGCTGACGAGCCAGCGGGCGAAGCCGAGGCGGTTGACGGGAGCGCCTTCGGGGAGGGGCGGGAGGACGGCGGGGAGGGCGCGGGGGACGGGGTCGCCGGGTTTGTCGTACTCGCCGCGTTTCAGGATGACGGCCTGACGGGGTTCCTTGCGCTCCTTGAAGATCATGGTGGTGACGAAGTTGTCCTGGAGGTCGGAGAGGGCCTTGCGGGCGGCGGCGAGGCGGTCTTCGGCGGCGCGGAGCGGGTGTTCGCCGTTTTCGAGGAAGTACTTGGCGAGGGCCTGCTTCTGCTGAGGCGAGCGAGTGGCCGCCGGGGTTTCGAGGGCGGTGCGGAGATTGGCGGGGATGGAGGCACCGTCGACGGTGATGGCGGCGGTGGGGAGAGAGGTGGTGCTGAGGCGGAAGCGGCCGACGTTGTGATCGCCGTGAGCGGAGCTGTGGCGGAGACGGATGCGGACGCGGGCACCTTCGGGGACGGCGACGGGTTCGCAGGCGAAGAAGGCCTTGCGGGGGAGACGCTTGTCGGCGGCGTTGCCATCGACGGCCCAGCCTGACTGATTTTTCGGAGCGGCGGGGCGGCGCTTGCCTTTGACGGGCCGGGGCTGGTCCTTGACGATGGCGGTGACGGAGAAGCCGGGCTGTTCGTAGTCGGCACCGGCGCGGGTGAAGTCGGCGGCGATCGGATCGTTGCCGGGGGCGGGGATGATTTCGGCTTCGACGCCGCTGAGGACGAAGTTGCCGTTGAAGCCGCGTCCGAGACTCTGGTTAGGGAGGGAGGCGTCCGGGAAGACCTCGATGAGGACGCCGGAGAACGTGCCGGGTGCGACCGGGGCCTCGATTTCGTAGGTGTCGTGCGGGGCATTGGTGCCGCCGGCGAGCCATGAGCCGTCGGGCTGGCGAGTTAGGGTGGCGCCGCCGAGACTCTTTGCGGATTCGTTATCGAGGGATCGCCATGGTTGCGGGGAAGCGGCGAGGGTGGCGCGGAGGGATTCTTCCCATGGCGTCTGGAGGGCGGGAAGTTCCTTGCGCGCGGCGGCGGCGGCGTCCTGGGCGACGCGGACGCTGTTGTCGAGTTCCTTGAGCTTTGCTTCGTCTTCCGGGGCAGGGAGCGGGAGGACGGGCGGGGAATTGCCGCCGCCGCGGTTGCCGCCTTCGGCGTCGAGGACACCGCTTTCCTCATTGGAATTGAACCATGCGAAGAATTGATAGAATTCCTTCTGGGAGATGGGGTCGTACTTGTGATCGTGGCAGCGGCAGCAATTGAGCGTGAGGGCCATCCATGTGAGGCCGGTGGTTTCGACGCGGTCGATGACGGTTTCTGCGAACCATTCCTCGGCGATGCGGCCGCCTTCGCCATTGAGGCGTGTGTTGCGGTTGAAGCCGGTGGCGACTAGCTGATCGCGGGTGGGATCGGGGAGGAGATCGCCGGCGAGCTGCTGGATGGTGAACTGATCGAACGGGAGGTTGCGGTTGAAGGCATTGATGACCCAGTCGCGCCACGGCCACATGGTGCGGGAGGAATCGGTCTGGAAGCCATTGCTGTCGGCATAGCGGGCGAGGTCGAGCCAGCGGGCGGCCATGTGTTCGCCGTAGCGTGGGGAGGCGAGGAGACGGTCGACGAGTTTCTCGTAGGCGTCTGTTGCGGGGTCGTTGAGGAATACGTCGATTTCGGCTTGGGAAGGCGGGAGCCCGGTGAGGTCGAGGGTGACGCGGCGGATGAGGGATTCGCGCGAGGTCTCCGGGGAGAAGGCGAGGCCTTGTTTCTGGAGTGTGCGGAGGAGAAAGCCGTCGATGGGGTTGCGGCCGCCGGGAGGCGGGGATTCGGCGACTGGGGGGATGAAGGCCCAGTGGCCCTCGTAGGTGGCGCCTTCGGTGATCCAGTGGCGGAGGAGGTCGGCCTCGGCTGGGGTGACTGGCTTGTGGAGGTCGGAGGGCGGCATGAGGTCGTCCTCGTCGGTGGTGAGGACGCGGCGGAGGACCTCGCTGTTTTCGGGTTTCTGAAGGTCGATGCCCGGGTGGCCGGATTTGCCGCCTTTGATTGCGGCCTCGCGGAGGTCGAGGCGGAGGTCGGCTTTGCGTTCCTTTTCGTCGGGGCCGTGGCAATGGAAGCATTTGTCCGAGAGGACGGGCCGGATGTCGCGATTGAAGCGCACGGAGTCGGCTGCGGCGGCGGAGAGCGGCAGAACGAGCAGCAGGGAGACGAGAGGACGGGACGGCATGGTAAGAGAACGCGGAAGAATCACGGATTCTTCATCTGAGCGGGGCGATGGGCAACCGGTTCCGGGCGTGGTGTGGGGATGGGTGCCGAGGGATTGTGGGTGGCCGGTGGTGTCGCGGGGTGTCGCGCTGAACCACAAGGCAACGGGAAACGTGGTTGGGCGGGTGGCGACTGGTGCGGGTTTAGGAGCCCGTTGAGGAAAGGGGGCCGAGTGCGGATGGGATGCTTTTCTGGTCAGGAGAACGGCGGAATCCCGTGCGGGAAGGGGACTTGCCACAGTGCTGGGTTGCGCTTCGCGGCCCCGGGTGCGTGCGCGGCGATCAGAGCATCATCCAGCGGATGGGCGATCCGGTCAGCGTGAGGATGGAACACACGCGCGACTTGTTCGAAGGCCTCGATGGCGGCGAAGGTGCAGGGATTTCCGGATACGGTGGTACGACAAACACAGTTAGATGTCTGCGGTTTCATCCAGGAAGCGATTTATGCTGCATGGAGAGTTCCCCGAGACTTCAATCGGCTTGCGGGGATCTATCGGGCAGGTCATCTTCGATGCGGGTGGGCTGGTGAGTATCCAGACGGCCACCTCACAAAACTCTAACGCGCGACACGCCGTGAGTGGCAACCAGCGCCTACTTCCAATTCTGCGGATTGGCGTTTTTGGTTGCGGGTGACGGACGTTAATGTTATGGATAGAGAACATGAGCGAGCCCGAGATCATTCTTGAGGAGGTTTCACCCTACGGAAACCTGGAAGCGATTGTTGAGCAGGATGATCGAGTGGGTTACCTATACCTTCGTTCACCGGAGTCCGAGGAATTCGGTCTGAAGACATGCTGGATTCGCAATCTGGCAAAGGCGCCTGACACGCTGGATGTCGAGGGGATGCGGGGGGGCTGTTCTCCGATGCTTCCTAAGGAATTCTGCCTGCATCCGGAGGGTCGGGAGAAGCTTGATCCGGTTCGTTTACGTATGGTGTGGTTTCCAGAGGGAGATGGAGTTGCCCTGATGGAAGATGGGGAAATGATAGCGGCGATTCCCTCCTGGAGCGGGTTCAAGGGCTTTTCCGGCTATGCTCGAGATTGCACGGGCCAGTCGTCGATGTGCTGGAAGCTCGATGATCCGACGGAATTCCACGCTCGTATTGAGCGAGCGGAACGGTTCTGGAGTCAATGGAATCATGAGGAATCTCCGTGGCCGAAGTATCGGGACACCTTCCTGAGAGCCTATGAGGCGGTGCTTGGCCCTCACTCCCGATATTTCGCGATCGATGGGGGGCAGTGGCCACCGAAGGCGCTGGTTCGGTTTGATAGGACGGACTACACTTACCTTTTTACCATTGGCATCTCGATTCGCCCACAGCCTGCAGTCGAGCTGCATTGCGACGATCCAGCGGAGTTCAGGAGGTTCGAGTTTGCGGCGTGCTTTTCCCGCGACGTTGAGGATGAGACGATTTTCGGTCTTGCCCGCTATTTGTCAGGACAGTCGACCTTGCCATGGAATCAGTTCACATTCTTCGCGCATGGACATACGATCCGATGTGATGCGTTTGCCCGGGATGATTCCCTTCGTGGGTTCACGTCCGTTCTGCTGATTGACAGTCCGGCGGCAGCACCGGAACTGAATCCTCCCCGGATCGATGGCGAGAGGGTTTCGCTTCTCTGGACAATTCCGATCACTTCCGAGGAGCAGGCGCTGGCCGAGCGAGACGGGAGCAGGACGATCATTGAGCATTTCCCGAGCGGATTGCCACTGCACGTGATTGGCCATCGAGCACCCATCATTGCGCCGCAGGGCGGTGGTGGACATGCGGAGACCCGTCGCGAGTCGGAAGGATCACCGTGACTACGACCTTTAACCCAGTTGCGGTTCGCGGGCTTTTGGATTTGGGATTCCCTACCCGTGGTGGATGGTTTATGGGTTGTGTCCAGATATGAAGATCACCCCCAGCGACAAGAAGGCAGCATCAATCGTGGTGGTTTTGGGAGGAGCCTTCATTTTCATTGGTGGCACCATTCCGCTATGTGCCCCGTTTTTGCGGGGTGACTATTGGTTGATCATTGTTTGTGGTCCCTTTGCGTTCCTTGCGTGGTGGATCGGGCGCACGCTGCTTGGCGCATATCTCAATTCAGCCTTTTCGACTACGGAGGTTGACCTTGAGGGGGATCGACTAATCGTGCGTAATCGACCCTTTGGACGATCCTTCGATCTTGCCTACTCAGACATGCGTGCCGTCATGATTACCGATATTGTCAACCCCAAGACATGCCTTGAGATCCTTATCACAGATCGGCTGCACAGGACTTACTCGGTCTGTTCTTTTCGGGAGATGTCAGTGCCCATCGAATCGCTTTACACCACAATCAAAACGAAGGCAGAACAAGCCGGAGCATCCATCGACGGGTAACGTCCTGCTTTGAATCACCCCTGAATCCTTATGCCAGTTCCTGTCAAATTCCCGGGCGTCTTCGTGGAGGAGCTGTCGGGTGGTGTAGGGGGCATCAGCGGGGTGGAGACGTCGGTTGCGGCGTTCATTGGGCGGGCGCTGCGGGGGCCTACGGACGGGGATGATGTGAGGGCGGGGGAGAAAGGGGACATTTTCAGCTGGGGCGACTATGAGAGGGTTTTCGGGGGATTGTGGAGGGAGAGTGCGATGAGTTATGCGGTGAGGGATTTCTTCGACAACGGAGGTCGAAGGGCCGTGATCATCCGGGTTTTTCATGCGGACGGGCCCAGTCGGGCGATGATTCGGGCGGGTACTGTTGAGCTGGTGGCTGCGTCGCCCGGTGCGTGGGGCAATCGGCTGACGGTGGAGATCGACCATGCGTCGGGCCTTGAGGATCCGGAGATGGACGGCGCGTTCTTCAACCTGACGGTCCGTGATACCGGGACGGGGATCATGGAACGCTTCACCAAGGTGACCCTTGTGGAGAACCATGTGAGGAGCCTGGACCGGGTGCTGGAAGCGGAATCGGATTTGGTGCGGGTGCGGTTGGGGTCGATGGGGGGTGAGAGGCCGGAGGCCACGGCGGGAGCGCTGGTGGTGGAAAGTCCGGTCAATGACGGGGCCGCGCTTGAGGAGGCGGACATGATAGGGAAGGCGGATGCGGGAACCGGGCTGTATGGGTTGAATAAGGTGGGTCTGGTGAACCTTGTCTGCGTGCCGCCGTACCTGCCTGGCGGAGAGGTGGATCTTTCGGTGCTCGCTGCGGCGGCGCGGATCTGTGTGGATCGCCGCGCCTTTCTGATCATTGATGCGCCGGTGGGCTGGACGAGTAGCGATGCTGCCACTCGCGGGGTGGGGTCGATCTGCGAGGCGCTTGGCGAGAATGGGCGGAATGCGGCGGTGTATTTCCCATGGCTATGCCAGCCCGATCCGTTGCGGGGCGGCGAGGTTGGTGTCTTTCCGCCGTGCGGTGCGGTGGCGGGCGTTTTTGCCAGGACGGATACGGTGCGTGGCGTGTGGAAAGCCCCTGCGGGTGTCGAGGCGGTGCTGAAGGGGGTGGGTTCGTTGAGCGTGCTGGTGGATGATCGGGAGAATGCCGTGCTCAATCCGCTGGGCGTGAACTGTCTCCGTGTGCTGCCGAGAACTGGGCCCGTGGTGTGGGGGTCGCGCACGCTGCGGGGAGCGGATGCCTTGGGGGATTCGACGTGGAGATATGTCCCGGTGCGGCGGCTGGCCCTGTACATTGAGGAGAGCGTGATGCGGGCCACGCGATGGGCGGTGTTTGAGCCCAACGATGAGCGGCTCTGGGAGCGGTTGAGAGTTGACATCAACGCCATCTTCCAAGGGCTGTTCCGGCAGGGGGCGTTTGCCGGCAGCACCGCTACGGAGGCGTACTTTCTGCGCTGTGATGCCACCACGACGACGCCTGCTGACGTGGCTATGGGATTGGTTAAGGTTCAGGTTGGCTTTGCGCCGTTGAAGCCTGCGGAGTTTGTGGTTCTCGAGTTTCAGATCGTGGCCGGGCAGGCATGATGCGCTGGTTCATGGGACTGGTCTCCAGAGCAAGGGAACGGTCAGTGAGTGTGGTGGCATGGCTGGAAGGTGGTGCAAAATGGGTTGAGGGAAGCTGATGGCGGCGGTATCTCTTGCTGTCCGTTGGGAATCAGCTATTGCTGGCTGGTGTCAAGGCACGCCATGGACCATCGCCTGAAACGATCATGTGGCGGGCGGGAATGGGGCGTGGGAGCTTCGTGTGAGGGGGCGGTTGCGCGGGTGGGGGTTTAGAGTTAATGGGTGTAGTTGTTGTGAAGATATCAAGCTCTGGATACAAGATCGCGCAGCGGGTGCTGCTGTACGGGTTCTTTGGTTGGGCGGTCTGGTCGCTGGCGCACGCGTATGTGATGGTCCGGGAGGAGAGGGTGAATACTCGCCTTTCGATGCGGATGTCTAATGGCGAGCACGAGGTGGTGGTGGCGCTGCCGGCTGGGCGCTACCGGATTCACTTCACTGCGAACCCAAATGTCGGTGTCGGGTTCAGCGGGGGACGTGATCGGGTGCTTCCGGCGGCAATCACGACGAAGGTGGTGCGGGCGGATGGGGGTTTGATCGTGACGCCGACGACAATGGAGGCCGTGAGTTTTTCGATCGAAGGCGATGATGTATTCAAGCCGGTGCGGATGTTTGTCAGCATCACGATGGCGCAGGAGTCCACGGTTTACATGAATCTGGGTCCGGTATTGTGATGAGGACGGGCAACGAGTGCACGAGTTCATGAACAGAGGATACCATGCCGGGGAGGGTGGGCGGGTTCTGATGTACGGTGCTGGCGGGGGAGTGCGGGGGGGAATTTGAGATGGGGCGTGTTGGGAGGGATTGGATTGGGGAGGGGTGGGTACGAAGGGACGTGGAGGGTCTTGAACCACGAATTTCCCGAATGGACACGAATGGTCTCGGGCGGGAGGGGCTAGGAGGGGTCGTGGGGATAGGGGTGTGGCGTTCCCCGAGGCGATGGCCCGGGCGAGGTTAGGGCGCCCCTTCAGGGCTCTGGGTATGGGGTGGGATGGACCCAGGGCGTTGCCCTGGGCTGCGTTAGGGTGCGCCTTTGGCGCGTTCCTGTTGGGAGAGGGGTGTGGCGTTCCCCGAGGCGATGGCCGGGAGAAATTAGGGCGCCCCTTCAGGGCTTGGGGTATGGGGGTGGGATGGACCCAGGGCGATGCCCTGGGCTGCGTTAGGGTGCGCCTTTGGCGCGTTCCTGTTGGGAGAGGGGCGTGTTGGGAGGGGGCGTGTGCGGAGAGGGGCGTGTTGGGAGGGCGGGTAGGCGTGCACCGCACGCAGGGAGAGCTGGGATGCTCACAGCAGTCCAGAGCCTGCGGCTAGCTTGTTCGGAGAGGGCGTGAATAGAGAGGGGTTATTTCTCGGCGTAGTAGCAGGCGAAGACGCTGTTGCGGTGGAGGACGTCGGATTGGCGGAAGCCGGAGGAGTGGGCGAGGGAGAGTTGGTAGGCGAGGGAGCGGGGGGAGTCTTCTTTGTCGATGTAGTCGAAGACTTTCTGGCGGTATTCGGGGCCGCCGAGGGATTCGAGGTAGGTGCCGTAGCGCTGCCACATGAGGTTCTGGATGGCTGGGGAGTCGAAGCAGGTGAGGTCGGCGACGTAGAGGCGGCCGCCTGGTTTGAGCCATGCGTGGAGGTTGCGGAAGACGGACTGCCAGTCGTGGTCGTCTCTGAGGTGATGGAGGACAGCGCCTGCGAGGATGATGTCGAAGGAGTTGTCAGGGAAGGAGAGGTTGCGGAGGTCGGAGTGGAAGGTCTGGAGGGAGGAGATGCCGGCGTGGTGGAGGCGTTCGGAGGCTCGGGTGAGCATGGGGAGGCTGAGGTCGACGAGGGAGCAGTGGAGTGGGGAGACTTCCTTGAGGACGCGGAGGGTGAAGTTGCCAGCGCCGCAGCCGAGGTCGAGTAGGTGTGATCCTGCGGTTAGGTGGGTGGCGGCGGCGGCGGCGACGAGGTCGAGGACGAGGGGAGCATCGATGGTGGCCTGCTGACCGGATTCGAGCTGGCTGAAGCGCTCGACGTCGTGGTCGAAGCGGGTGCGGATTTCGTCGGTGGAGGATTTGGCGGAGAGCGGGGTCATGGGGGGATGTTTTAGTCGAGACGCGTCCATGCTTTCTGGAGGAGGTCGGCTCCGTAGAGGCGTTCGAGACGACGGACGGTGAAGTGGGCGGTGGCGACGCGCTGGTAGTGGCCCATGAACATGAGATTGACGGCGGCCCCGGCGACTGCGCCGGCGACGGGGACGGCTTTGGCGGCGATTTGTTCGCTGACGATGACGCCGAATCGAGCGGCGATGGATTCGACGAGACGGACCATGGCTGGTGCGGAGGCGGCTCCTGCGGAGCCTGTGGCGGCCCATGAGGCGGCATCGCTGACGGCTTTGCCGAGGGCGGCGCGGGCGGCCCAGTAGCCGCTGTCGGCGGCGTCATCGGATTTGGAGTCGGAGCCGAGGGCGAAGACGGCGAGGCAGTCGAGGCGGCCTTCGGGGGAGCTGATGTCGTGGCCCTGGGAACGGGCGATGTCGGCGATGGAGCGGAGGATGAGGCAGGTGGAGAGGGGGAGTTCGACCGGGAGGGCGGCTAGGCCGAAGGCACCGCCGGCTGCGCCTGAGGCGGCGGTCATGAGTTTGTGGAGCCATGGGGAGGGTGGCTCGGCGCGACGCGGGTTGGCTTCCATGGAGCCGAGGGCGAAGTGGGCGGCTTTTTCGAGCGCGCCCTGGACGGCGTTTTTGACGGTGCGGCGCCAGCCGTCGGGGAGGATGGCGAGGCCCTTTTCGATGGGGGTGCCGAGGAGACTGGCGGCCTGCATGGCGAAGGAGGGATTTTCGAGGGTATCGCGGGCGGCGCGGAGTTCGGCGATGTGTTCCGGGGAGAGGCCGGTGAGGATTTCCGGGGAGGCGTCGTTCATGGCGGGGGGAGGGTGAGGTGTTAGGGGGATCAGGAGGCGTTGAGGATGGCTTCGGTCATGCGGAGGGCCTGGACGTTGGGGCGGACATCGTGGACGCGGAGGATGCGAGCGCCGCGTTCCCGGGCGAGACTTGTGAGGGCGACGGTGGGCCAGTCGCGGGAGGCTGGGGAGGAGGAGTCGGTGAGCTGGCCGATGAAGGATTTGCGGCTGACGCCGAGGAGGACGGGGCGGCCGTCGAGGGAGAAGGCGTTAGGCTGGCGGAGGATGGCGAGATTGTCTTCGAGGCGTTTGCCGAAGCCGATGCCGGGGTCGAGGGCGATGGCGTCGGGGTGGACGCCAGCGGTGGTGGCGAGGTTGATGGCGAGGCGGAGGGCGGCGGAGATTTCGGCGATGGTGTCTGAGTAGCCTGGGCGGAGCTGCATGGTGCGAGGGGTGCCCTGCATGTGCATGAGGACGAGACCGGCCCCTGAGGCAGCGGCGGTGGCTGCCATGAGCGGGTCGAAGGAGAGCCCGGAGACATCGTTGATGATGTCAGCGCCTGCGGCGATGGCGGCGGCGGCGACATCGGCCTTCATGGTGTCGATGGAGAGGGCGGCGTCGGTGAGAGGCCGGAGGGCCTTGAGGACGGGGATGACGCGGGCGATTTCGTCGGCGGAGGAGACGGGGGCAGCGCCTGGGCGGGTGGATTCGCCGCCGATGTCGATGATGTCAGCGCCTTCGTCGGCGAGGCGGAGGGCGTGGGCGACGGCGGCGTCGGTGGTGGCGTGGAGGCCGCCGTCGGAGAAGGAATCGGGCGTGACGTTGACGATGCCCATGATGAGGGCATGGGAGGAGAGGTCGAAGGAGCGGGAGCGGGTGCGCCAGATCATGTCAGGGATTTTTTCTGGGGGAGCTGGAGGATGGCGTTGGCTAGCGTGATGAGCGTGCCGCCGATGAGGGTGGCGGTGCCGAGGGATTCGTTGGCGTAGGGGACGCCGGTCCATGCGGCGAGGAGGGCGGGGAGGAAGAGGACGTAGAGGGCGGTGGTGACGGGTTCGAGGCAGTAGATGAGCCCGGCTTCGGTGGCGCGGACGAAGGGCTGCCAGTGGTTCATGGCGGTGTAGGCGTAGACTGTGCAGATGAGGATGATGGCGGCCATGATGGCGGTTTCCGGGGCCGACTGGTAGATGCTAGTGACGGCGTGCCATGAGGGTTTTTTGAGGAGGACGACGGGGAGGGCGCAGAGGAAGAAGCCGAGGAACATGACGACGGAGACCGGGAGCATGCGGTGGTGACGCCATGAGGGTCGTTCGAGGAGCTGGATCTGGACGGTGAAGACGACGGCGGAGAGGAGTGTTTCGGTTTCACCGCGGCCGAGGCGGAACTGGTTCCAGTCGAAGCCTGAGAGGATGGTGATGCCTGCGAGGACGAGGGCGGTGCAGAGGAGGAGACGCGGGCTGGGGATTTCGCGGCGGCGGAAGCACTGCCATGCGGGGAGGAGGACGCAGTAGAATTGGGTTAGGAAAGCGCTGGTGGAGGCGCTGGTGTAGTGGAGCCCGTCGGCCTGGAGGATGAGCCCGGTGCCGCCGAAGAGACCGAGGAGAGCGCCCTGGAGCCATTCGGCGCGGGAGAGACCGCGGAGGAGGAATGGTTTGAAGAGCGTGATGACGAGGGCGGCACCGAGGGCGCGGAGGCCGATGGCGTGGGCGGCGAGGAAGAAGGAATCGGCGGATGGTTCGTGGCCCTGCTGGACCGCGAAGAGCATTTTGAAGAGCGGGAAGCTGATGCCCCATGCGGAGGTGGCGAGGATGAGCCTCGTCACGGCTTTGCGGTGTCGGGCGGAGTCCGTGGCGGTGTCCTGCATGAGGAGGGGGACATCCGGCGGAAACCGGGATGGTGCAAGGATGATCGGGGCGCGTGGCGGGGCGGGGAGCGTGCCGGTTATTCGGCGGCGTGTTCCTGTTCGGCCATGCGGGTGATGGTGGTGTTGAGGAGGGCGATGTAGGCGTGGACGTCGAGGGCGTCGGCGGGCGGGTTGCCGCTGATGGAGTAGAGCCAGCCGTCGAGGTAGGGGTCGCTGCGGACGAGACAGGCGTCGGCGGCGAGGGCTGGGTTGGAGCCTGCGAAGTTGCCGTCCATGATGCAGAAGACATCGCTGGCGGCTTTGAAGCCTTCGACGTGACCGATGTCCATGCCCTGGGAGACGGGGTCGCCGATGGCTGGTTTGAAGACGAAGTCGACGAGTTCGCCGAGCATGCGCGTGGCGAATTTGGTGAAGCCGACCTGCCAGAGGGCGTCATCGACTTGCCGCATCCAGTAATGGGAGGGCGAGTAGAGGAAGTCGGCGGGGAAGCGCGCGGTGAAGCGGGCGTGTTTGTAGCGGACCCATTCGCGGTCCGAGGGCGCGATGCTCATGCGCCGGGTTAGAACTGGACTTTGACTGGTTCGCGATCGGCTTCGGAGGTGACTTCGAAGAGTTGGGCGGGGGTGAAGCCGAAGGCTCCTGCGAGGATGCTGCCGGGGAACATTTCGCGCTGCGTGTTGTAGTCGGTGACGGCGGAGTTGTAGCCCTGGCGGGCGTAGGCGATGCGGTCTTCGGTGGCGGCGAGTTCCGAGCTGAGCTGGGTCATGAGGGTGTTGGCCTTGAGGTCCGGGTAGGCTTCGGTGAGGGCCATGAATTTGGTCATGACGCCGGTGAGGGCGGCTTCGGTCTGATTGAGATTCTGGACGGCGGCGGCGTCACCGGGGTTGGCGGTGACGGACTGGCGCGCGGCGGAGGCTTGGTTGCGGGCGTTGATGACGGCTTCGAGCGTGCCTTTTTCGTGGGCCATGTAGCCTTTGGCGGTTTCGACGAGATTGGGGATGAGGTCGTGGCGGCGTTTGAGCTGGACGTCGATCTGGGCGAAGGCGTTGCGGTATTTGTTTCTGAGGGAGACGAGCCCGTTGAAGAGGCTGAGGCCCCAGATGGCGACGAGGAGGGCGAGGCCTGCGATGAGGCCGATGACGATGAGCAGGGTGGTGATCATGGAGGAGGCGTTCCGTTATGGGTGAGTTTAGGTGGATCGGCGGGCGCGCCAACCGAATCTCGCGGGATTTGCGGAGGGGTGCGGGAGTGGGTTGGAGGTCAGCGGCGGAGGAGGAATTCCTTGGTATTGAGGAGGGACCATGCGAGGTCTTCCATGGCTGGGCGGCGGGAGGAAGGGTCGGCGAGGAGCGGGAGGAGGCGGTCGCGTTCGGGAGGGGATGGCGGGCGGCTGAGGAAGCGCCAGAAGAGGTCGTCGAGGATGGCGTCGGGGGAGGCGTTGTCTTTGAGGAGCTTGGAGAGGTGGTTGTCCTTGTGGCGGAGGAGACGGTCGACGAGCGGGCCGCTGGTTAGGGAGAAGACCTGGGCGAGGGAGCTTTCGGTGGTGCGTTCGCAGTCGCAGGAAGTGGCGCGCGGAGGTTTGCCGAATTCCTTGAGGAAGGCTTCGGCGGCGTCGGCGCGTTTGGATTTGGTGATGAAGCGGGCACCGGGGAGGGAGATGGCGCTGTGGGAGTCGGGGAAGTTGCGGAAGTCGAGGGGGACGCCGAGGGCGTGGTGGGCGGCGTCGAGGAGGGCTTCGGCGGGGAGACGGCGGATGGAGGCGCGGGAGAAGGCGTGGATGCCGTTAGGGGCTGCGGGGCCGGGGTCGGAGGAGAGCTGATAGGTGCGGGAGTTGGTGAGGATGCGGAGGAGCGGGCGGAGCTGGAAGCCGTCGCTGATGAATTGGCTAGCGAGGGCGTCGAGAAGGGCGGGGTGGGAGGCGGGGTTGGTCATGCGGAAGTCGTCGACTGGGTCGACGAGCCCGCGGGTGAAGAGGGCGGCCCATGCGCGGTTGACCTGGACTTTGGCGAAGAGCGGGTGGTCGGGGGCGGTGAGCCAGTCGGCGAGGAGGTGGAGACGGTTCGGGGAAGTGGGGAGTGGCTGTCCGCCGAGGGCGGCGGGGAGGGGCGAGGCGTCGCGGCGCGGGTCGCGGAGGTCGCGTTTGGCGTTGAAGGAGATGACCTGTTCGCCGGCGAATTCCATGCGGTCGTTGTCGTCGCGGCGGCGGTTGCTGAGGATGTCATAGCCGATGCCGTCGAAGATGGCGGCGAAGCGGTAGTAGTCGTCCTGGGTCCAGCGGTCGAAGGGGTGGTTGTGGCAGCGGGCGCAGCCGATGCGGGTGCCGAGGAAGAGCTGGGCGGTGGCTTCGGCGCGGAGGGAAGGGTCGCGGAGGACGCGCCAGTAGTTAGCGGCGGGGTTTTGATAGGAACTGCCGTCGGTGGTGAGGAGGGCGCGGACGAGGAGATTGGCGGGGAGGTCGGATGCGACGGCGTTGCGGAGCCACTGGTGCATGGCGCGGGTGCCGGTGGGGTCCATGACGCGTTCTTCGAGGCGGAGGAGGTCGGCCCATTTGAGAGACCACCAATCGGCGAAGGCCGGGGAGAGGAGGAGCTGATCGACGAGCCGGGCGCGTTTGTCAGGAGCGGTGTCGGAGGCGAAGCGTTCGGCGGTGGCGCGGTCGGGGAGTTGACCGGTGAGGTCGAGGGAGGCGCGGCGGAGGAACGTGGTGTCGTCGCAGAGCGGAGCGGGCGCGGTTTTGAGCTGGCGGAGACGGCGGAAGATGTGCTGGTCGACGAAGTTGAATTCGGGCGTGTCCGGGAAGGAGAAGTCAGGATTGGAAGGGAGGAAGGCGAGGGAGACCGGGCGCTGGAGGAATTCGAAGCGGACGACGACGGTGGTTTCGCCGGGTTGGCGTGCGGAGACGATGCCGTCCGGGGCGACGGAGGCGATGAGGTTAGAGAGTTCGTAGACGGCGGCGCGGGTGACGTCGCGGGAGGAACCGTCGGAGAATGAGGCGGTGACGGAGAGCGGGATGGGGGAGTCCGGGGGTTCGACGATGCGTTCGGGCGGGGAGACGGAGAGATTTGTGAGGGTGGGGGCGTCTGGTGGGTCGTCGGGGGCGCCTTCGCGGATCCATGATTCGAGGAGGCGGAAGCCGTCGGAGTCAGGCGGGAGGCGTTTACCGCCTTCGTGGGAGGCGAGGTTGGCGGGTTTGCGGAGGAGGAGACTTTTGAGGGGATCGGCGGTGTTGAGGCGTGAGCTTTGGCGGTTGGAGGCGAGGGTGAGGAAGTCGGCTTCGGGGTTTTCGCCGCGGAGGGAGAGTTTGAGATTGCCTTTGCCGTTGGCGCTGCCGTGGCAGGCACCGGTGTTGCAGCCGGAGCGGCTGAGGAGTGGCATGATTTCGTGGCGGAACGACGGGGCGGCGGCGATGGTGGAGGAGGTGGCCGCGGCGAGGAGGGCCATGCGGAGGAGAGGAGGCATGAGTCGGGAGGGGTAGCATGGCGTGGGGAACGAGGGAGAGGCGCAATCGCGGGGGAAATCCGGGTGACGGGAGGCGGGTGAGGTGTTATGCGCGGGGATGAAGACGAAGACATTGCTGACGCTGGCGGGGGTGTTGTGGGTGTTTGGGATGGGCGCGTGGGCGCAGGAAGCGGCGGAGAAGGGAGCGGAGGAGAAGGGTGCGGTGGGGTTGGTGGAAGCGGCGCGTGGGCAGGTGGGGAAGACGGTGCGGTATGATCCGGCGTATGTGGCGCTGAAGTATCCTGGTGGGGATGTTCCGGAGGATCGGGGGGTATGCACGGATGTGGTGGTGCGGGCGTTCCGGGTGGCGTGGAAGGTGGATCTGCAGAAGGCGGTGCATGAGGACATGGCGGCGCATTTTTCGGCGTATCCGAAGCTGTGGGGGGCGAAGCGGACGGACCGGAGCATTGATCACCGGCGGGTGCCGAATCTGCGGCGGTTTTTTGAGCGTCGGGGGTGGGAGGTGAAGGTGACGGCGGAGCCGGGGGATTATCTGCCGGGGGATGTGGTGACGTGCACGGTCCCGCCGTCATTGCCGCACATCATGGTGGTGAGTGACCGGAAGACGGCGGAGGGGCGGCCGCTGGTGATTCATAACATCGGGCGTGGGACGCAGGAGGAGGATTGCCTGTTCCGGTATCCGCTGACGGGGCATTACCGGCGGGTGGGAAGGTAAAAAGTGAGAAGTGAGAAGTGAGAAGTTAGAAATGGAAGAGGCTGGGACGGAGGGGGCGCGTTGGGAGGGGGGAGGGCGGAGTGGGGGGCGATTCTGCGGAACGAGGGCTGAGGGGTGGAAGAATTTTGCCGGGTTCCGTGATCATTGGCTGGAAGATCCGTGGAATAGGGAAAGGACCCGCGCTGAGGCCGCATGCGGCCGGGGGTTCCGGATACACTTTATCTTTCCAACCGCTTGAGATTTCACTGCTTCATGGATGCCACGATGGCGACGCTACCGGCGCTGCTGTCTGCTGGTGGGGAGGTGGAGCAGAGGCGGTGTGATGTCCGGGCTGAGAATGGGAGCCAAGTCGGCGAACTGATCCGATGATTATGGATCCGTCTGTTTGTGAAGCCCAGACGATCCGGATGATGTCGAGTACGACGGTGCTCCGCGGGGAGGTGATGCGTCTGCTGGCGCGGGATGTTTTCACGGGGGAGTATCCGACTGGCGGGCCGAAGCTGCGCGGGTCCGGCATTCTGCTGACTGGTGCGACCGGTTGTCTGGGGACGGCGCTGCTGGGTCACCTGCTGCAGGATTCCCGGGAACTCACGGTGTATTGCCTTGTCCGTGCGGACTCTGAATCTGCGGGTTTCGAACGGCTGCGTGGTGCACTGATGAAGTCAGGGCGCTGGGAAGAACGTTTCGCGGCGCGGATCAGAGCGGTTCCCGGCGATCTCTCGAAACCCAGAATCGGACTCGACGAGGCTAGGATCCGGGAGTTGCGCGGGAGTATTGCGGATATCATCCATTCGGGAGCGCACCTCAATTTCATTGCGAGCTACCGGGCGCTGCGAGCCGAGAACGTCGAGTCTGTGCTGGCGCTGGTGGAGGAATTCTGCGCACCTGCGGGGGTTCATCTGCACCATGTTTCATCGGTCGGCGTGATGACTGGCGAGGGCTTTCCGGACGAACTTTCTGAGACGAGGAGCTATCTTGACGACACGGTGGAGCTGATCGGCGGGTACTCGCAGAGCAAGTGGGTGGCGGATCAGGCTCTTTATCAGCTTCAGTTGCGAGGCTGGCCGATTTCGCTGCTTCGTCCGGCACACGTGATTGATGCGCCTGGATGTTATCCTGAGGCGACACCGCTGGTGGAGTTCTTCTTCGCTCTGATGCGTTCGCGACTGGTGCCTGAGCTGGACTTCCAGTTCTATTTCACGCCGCTCGAGGATTTCGCTAGGGCAACCTTGGCGCTGCTGTCGGCCCCGGATGAGGTGCGGTGTGCGTGCCATCATTTTGTGAGCGAGCCGATTCCGTGTCAGGAAGTGGTGCGGCATCTTGAGAGTGGGAGTCCGGGTTTCGAGCGCCATCCGCTGGGGATCTGGAAAGACCTGATCCGAAAGGCGTGCCTTGAGAATTCGTGGGATTTCGCGCCGATGATTCTGTATGTGTATTACATGACGGACTCGCGGCTGCGGCTCGGCAGGGTGGTGTCCGGGAATGCGGCGAGGCTTGGCTGGGGGGCGCCTGAGGGCGAGCGGTGGGATGCGGCCTGTTTTGCCGGGTATATCCGCAGCGTGTTTCCGGAGCCCTTGGTGGCCGCGGCGGCGGTGCCGGACAGCGGCGGAACGATGGATATTTACGACCTCGAAGGCATGGAGCGGCTAGCGGAAAAGCACGGGGGCGCTTTCACCGTGCGCTACAAGTCGCGGGAGGTGGTGATTGTTGCCGATGCGGACCTTGCCCGGCATATTCTGGTGGACCACTTTCTCGACTACCTGAAGGGGAAAGGGATGATGGGGCAGTTTGGGGAAGTGCTAGGCAGGGGGCTGTTCACGAGTGATGGAGAGGCATGGGCCCGCGATCGCAAGTTGCTTTCCCCCCTGTTTCAGAGCAAGCTGATGGAGCGATTCGAGCGGCTTTTCGAGTCGCACACGACGTGCTTCCTCGGGCAGCTTGAATCGACGGCCGGGGCTGGGATGGAAGTGCACCCGATGGTGTCCCGGTATTCGCTGCAACTGGCCGCGGAGTGCTTTTTCAGTGTGCGCTCGGTGGATGCGTTTCCTTTCGGTGCGATTGATGACCTGAAGTACCTTGTGAAGGAGTTCCGGCAGGATCTGCGGAGCATTCCGCGGGAGACCTTTGGGCGCGTGCAGGCTGGGTGCAAGGCGTTCCGGGCTTTTGTGAATGAACTCATCGCGGAGCGGCGGGCGACGGGAACGGAGCACTACGATGTTCTCGAGCATTTTGCCAGCGATGGGAGCCTGACGGAAGAGGAGGTGTTCGGGCAGGTGTCGTCGCTGATTGCTGCGGCGTACGACACGACGAATGTGTCGCTGACGTTCATTATCAAGCTGCTCTCGCTCCACCCGGAACGGCAGGAAGCGCTGCGCGCGGAAGTGGCGGCGCTGGACGAGCCGGTGCGGATGCAGGATGTGATGAAGCTGCGCGGCGTCCGTGCGTTCGTGGACGAAACCCTGAGACTTTACCCGCCGGTGTGGGCGATTCCGCGATATTCGGTCAGGGAGCATACGGTGGGAGGGCTGAAACTCCCGAAGGACCGGGACTATCTGATTTACACGTATCTGATTCACCGGTCGCCGCGTTACTGGAGCGACCCCGAGGTGTTCCGTCCGGAGCGCTTTTCCGGTGCTGCGCCGGAGCCAGCGACGAAGGCTGCCTATCATCCATTCTCGCTCGGCAGGCGAACCTGCATCGGCATGGGTTTTGCACTCTACGAGATGCTGTATCTGGTGGTGCGGCTGCTGCGCCGCTTCCGGGTGCGTGCGGTGCCGCAGCCTTTCGAGGTGGTTCCCCTGTATCCTGTGATTTCCACGTCGGAGCCGATCCGAGTTCATCTTGAAGTGCTATGCTGAGCGAGGCGACTGATTTCATTTCCGTGATCGAGATCAACGCGGCACGATACGCGGATGTGCCGATGTTCCGGCTGCTGGCGAGGGGCGAGGACGTCACAGACACCCTGACATATGGAGATCTCCATGAGCGAGCGCTGAGGGTGGCGGGTGCGTTGCAGGAGGCGACGCCGCCGGATGCGCGGGTGCTGCTTGCTTTCCAGCCCGGGCTGGAGCTTGCGGTGGCTTTTGTGAGCGTCATGTTAGCGGGCAGAGTTCCGGTGGCGGTCACTCCGCTGTTGTTCCGGGACCCGGCGCGACTGCGCGCGATATCGGCGAATGCCGGGCCTGCGCTGCTGTTGTGCGGCGACGGATTGCTGGACGGAGTCCGGGCGGCGCTGGAAGGGATTGGGGCAGGTTATCGCGCCGAGAGCCTGAGCGGGATCCTGCAAGGCGGCTGGGATTGGCGGCATCCCGGGCGGCGGTCGGAGTCGGTGGCATTTCTTCAGTACACTTCAGGTTCGACGGCCAGTCCGAAGGGAGTGGTGGTGAGCCATGCGAATCTGCTGCACAACCTCCGGCAGATTGAGGCGAAGTTCGGGCTGACCTCATCCGATGTGTCAGTGAGCTGGCTGCCGCCCTATCATGACATGGGCCTGATCGGCGGGATTCTGGAGCCACTGTATGTGGGCCTGCAGACGATCCTGATGCCACCCCAGTACTTTATTCAGAAGCCGTTGCGGTGGCTGCGGGCCGTGGAGCGATTTGGCGGAACGGCCACGGGCGGGCCGAATTTTGCGCTGCAGATGTGCGTGGACAGCATCGGGGCGGAGGAGGCGGAGCGGCTCTCGTTGCGCTCGCTGAGACTCCTGTTCACCGGTTCCGAACGGATCCGCCCGGCGACGCTGGAAGCGTTCGAGCAGCGGTTTAGCGCGAGCGGTCTGCGCAAGGAGGTGTTTTATCCGTGCTATGGTCTTGCGGAGTCGACACTGATCAGCACGGGCGGAGTCGCAGGCAAAGGTTACCGGCTTCATTACCATAGCGGTCTACGGTCTTCCTATGTTTCCTGCGGGACATCGATTGCGTCGCAGGAGATGCGGGTGGTCCGACCGGGAACCGGGGAACTCTGCGGTGAGGAGGAAGTTGGCGAGATTCTGATTGGCAGCCCATCGGTGACGGGTGGATACCATGGGGACAAGGCGCGCGATGCGGAACTTTTTCATTCCGAGGTGGGCGCTGATGGATCACCTCGGCGGCTGCTTCGCACTGGGGATCTCGGGTTTCTTCAGGACGGCGAACTCTTCGTGACGGGACGGCTCAAGGAGGTGCTGATCATCCGAGGAAAGACGCACTATCCGCAGGACCTGGAGGAGGCTGTTGAAGCGCTGGATGACCGGATCAACCGTGGTGGCGTGGCCTGTTTTGCCGTGGAGAATGAGAGCACTGAGGGGCTGGTGGTGTACTGTGAACTCCGGCGCCGGCGCAGGAAGGAGTTTGTCCGTGCTGAGCTGGCAGCTGCGATCGCTGCGATGCTCGGCCGACTCCATGGACTGGCTCCGCTGCATGTCGGATTTCTTGATGAACGCGCCTTGCCGCGCACGACGAGCGGCAAGCTGATGCGCCTGAAGCTTCGTGAGGAACATCTCGCCGGAACGCTGGTCGAGGCAGCAGAAACACTCTCTTCCTCATGAAACTCAGCATCCTGTTCTTTTCGGCGGAGTTCCGGGCGGACGACGCGCGGAGCTACGATCTGGTGCTGGAGGCGTCCCGCTTTGCGGACGCGCACGGGTTTCATGCGGTGTGGTTGCCGGAGCGGCACTTTCACGCGTTCGGTGGCATTTATCCGAATCCGGCGATCATCGCGGGGGTGATTGCCAGTCAGACCCGGCATTTGAGGATCCGTGCGGGCAGTGTGGTGCTGCCGCTGCATCATCCGGTGCGCGTCGCAGAGGATTGGGCGATGGTGGATAGGCTATCGGGCGGGCGCGTGGATCTATCGTTCAGCAAAGGCTGGAACAAGTCGGAGTTCGTTTTCCGGGGGGATGTGGCGGGATATGATGATGACCGAATGTTTGCCGACATTGCCACGGTGCGTTCACTCTGGAGTGGTTGTGAGGAGAGCTTTCCGACGGCCGGTGGGGAAGCGCGTGAATTGTCCATTTATCCGAGGCCGCAGGGGTCTTCGCTGTCCTTCTGGGTGAGCACCTTCAATGAAGGTTTGTACGTGCGCAGCGCACGAGAAGGTGGAAGCGTCCTGACAGGATTGCTGCTGCAGTCGCCGGCCCAACTGAAGGCGAAGATCGAGTCGTTTCGGGAGGTGGCGGCGCCGGGCGCTCAAATGACGCTGATGCTTCATGCGTTCGCCGGGGCGGACGACCGGCAGGCGCTTGAGGTGGTGGGTGCGCCATTCCGGGCTTATCTGGAGAACTCGATGACATTGTGGAAGCAGCAGGAGCCGCGCCTGGATCTCTCAGAGGCGGCCCGGCAGAAGGTGCTCGACTTTGCGTTTGCCCGCTATCTGAAGGAATCGACGCTCATCGGAGGGATGGCCATGATTGAAGAGAGGCTGCGTTTTTTCCAGTCGATCGGCGTCGATGAAGTGGCGTGCCTGCTTGATTTCGGTGCGCCTGCCGATGCCATTCTCGAATCGCTGAAACGCCTCGCGACGCTGGCGGGCAGCCTTGCGGATTAAAAACTAACTCAACTGAACACCCGATGACACCTGGAACCACCAAGAACGTTCTCCTCGGCCTGATCGCGGCCACGCTGAAGCTGGAAGCTTCCGAGATTGATGCGGACAAGCCGATCATGGAGCTGGGGCTGGACTCGATTTCGGCGGTGACGATGACGGTGCAGTTAGAAGAGGCACTGGGGGTGGCGATTGATCCGACGGTGATCCTTGATTACGAGACCGTCAATCTGCTGAGCGAGCATCTCGACGAGCTGGTTGCGGGGGCTGTGGGGAGGGGGATTTGAGATTTGAGAGGGTGCTTGTTCAGAGGGGGCTGGTGGGGAGAGTGCCGAGCGGGAGCTCAGCGTTCCCGGGGCGTGTTCGGAGGGGGGCTTGTTGGGAGAGGGGCAGGTTCGGAGGCTACCGAGTCGCCATGCGGTCGTGTTCTGCGGGTAGCTGATCAAAGCTAGTGCGACTGTATTCCCCACCAGGTGAATCTTTCATACCGTCCGTCGCGTTCGAGGCATGGTGGGTAGCAAAGAGCGAACTCCGTCATGAGGACACCTTTCCGGTCTTTGCCGGTCAGAAAATCGTAGGCGTCCTGTTCGTCGTCGGCGGACGATAGGAGGAAGTAGATAGCCGGCCGTGGCTCCCCTTTCGATCCCAGGGTCAGGCAGAATGGGGAACCGTCTCCTGATACCGGAATCCAGCCTCCAAGGACGTTGATCATATGGATCATGTCTTTTTTCAGCCACGTGGCATTCAAGACGCTGTGAACTTGTGAGGACGAGCGAGGCGGGCGCAACTGATGCGCGAACTGCGAAAAGATGCGTTCCGCCGATGTCGCGTGAATTCCCCTATCGGGAGCGACGACAGTGATTCCGTTCCTGGTCCAAGGGAAGACGCGCAAGTTGACTCCGGCGGATGTCAGCAGATTGGCACCGATCCCGCCGATAACAATTCCAACGGCTATCAGGAGAAGAGTCTTTCGGCTTGGCTTCATAGGATGAACTAAGGGCTGCAGGAGAGGTATCCGTGCTTGGTGATGGAATCTGAGCCTGCGATGCAGGCGGGGTGCCAGAAGGCCCGAACGGATATGGGTTCGGGGCAGGGGCGGGTTGTTATTCTGATTTCCAAAGCGTGATGAAGTAGGTGCGAGATCGGATCGTCAAGCGGATGCGGCCGCGGACAAGGTCTCCTCTGGCTTGCCTGATCCATTTCTGGATTCGATTCAGCTGTGAGAACGCTGTCATCGGAGGATGCTTGACCCAATCGAATGAGTCTCCGTCCGAGTGGATCGCTCCGACACAGCATCCTTGAATGGCATCTTCTGCCTGTCGTCTTTCGTTTTCGCTTTCCGGTTGTTTGAAGACGTAGCTCATGCCTTCCTGATGATTGCGCCGGAAGAGCGTCGGCGCGATCTCGCGGCACAAATCGCAGTCCAGACATACGGAGTCCACCCAGATTGGACCACGAACAGCATTCTGATCCCGTTGCCGAAAATCCCACAACTGTTCACGAGTCGGTGTCATCTCTTCTGCTGACGGTGTGATGGTGACAGGGAATTGCGGCTGATAGGTTTGAATCCGACCGTGGAGAGCTGAGGATTTTCCGGAGAGTATCACCAGGAGGGATGGCCGTCAAACTTTAGGTGAGGCGGGAGGTTTACCGATGAGGCGTGGGGTCGGGTTGGAGGATAGTGTGGGTTGTGATGGGAGGGGCTGGGGGAGGGAAGTGGGAAGTGAGAAGTTTGAAGTGAGAAGGGTTTGTTGGGTGAGCTTGAATGGTGCCGGGCCAGCGGGCTAGCTCCGGGAAAGCGGCAGCAGGCTTCCGCAGTCCAAGGCCTTCGGCGGCGGGTTTGGAGGGTGCTGGGTACAAGGAGACAGACCTCTTGGGTGGCGGGTATGCGGCGTTCCTACAGAACGCCGAGTTGGGGGTGGTGGTGAACCCAGAGCGTTGCTCTGGGCTGGTATTCGGTGTCCCGTTGGGACACGGGCGGAGGTGAATGGTGTTGAGGTGAGGAATTGAGCCGAGGTGCCTACCATGTGAGGCGCGGGAGGGTTTCAGGGACTGCCTGGCTTTTGTTGGGGTGATTTTGGTGAGGGAAGTGGAGGGTGTCTTTGGAGGGGGCTGATTGGGAGAGTGGCTGGCAGGCGCACTCCGTGCGCGGAGAGAGCTGTGATTGTCCCAGCAGTCCAGAGCCTTCGGCTAGCTTGTTCTGAGAGGGGGCTTGTTCGGAGGGGGCTGGTAGGCGCGCTCCGTGCGCGGAGAGAGCTGTGATTCTGACAGCAGTCAGAGTCTGCGGCTAGCTGGTTCGGAGGGGGGCGTGCGCTGTCTGAGGGCTGTCGTCGAGGTCACAGGCAGGATGCCCGTGCCACTTTTGGAAGGAGAGGGCCGTCGAGGTCACGGGCGGGAGGCCTGTGGCACTTTGGGCCGGGCGTGTTAGGGCTGGTGTTTTTCCTGGGTGGTGGGGCGGCGGCGGGAGTCGGGGCGTGGGGCGAGTTGTGGTGCGGGGGTGGTGTGCTGGCCGTCGCGGACTTCGAGGAGGACGCGGGTGAAGTCTTCCATGGAGGCGACGCGGAGTGCGCCGATGCGGCTGAGGACGTGGCTGTAGGCGTCGGCGGCCTGGCCTCCGATGATGATGGGGACCTCGTCTGGGAGGAGACTGCGGAGGCGGACCATTTGGTCGGGGAGGTCTGGGTCGTCGGCTGGGTAGACGATGCTGAGGGCGACGGCGCGGATGTTATTCATCATGACTGCGCCGACGATTTCCTCTGCTGGGAGGGAGGGGCCGAGGTAGGTGACGTTCCAGCCGGATTTGCGAGCGAGGCCAGCGGCGATGGCGGCTCCCATTTCGTGGAGTTGGCCGGCTGGGGTGGTGACGAGGAGTCGGGGTGCGGATTCCGGGGTGTTGACTGGGCGGAGGGTTCTGGCGAGATAGTCTTTGATGGCGCTGGTGGCGCAGTGTTCCTGGGCGGCGGTGATTTCACCGCGTTGCCAGTCAGCGCCGAGGCGCTGGAGGAGTGGGACGAGGAGACGTTCGAGCATGCCGGAGTGGCCCATGGCGAGCATGGAGTCGTCGAGCGTGCGTTCGAGGGAAGGGATGTCGTAGGAGCGGATGGCTTCGATGGCGCGCTCGGCGAAGGTGGCGGCGTCGACTGGGGTGGAGAGACGGCCCTGGGGGAGGGGGGCTCCGGGGAGGTCGCCGAGGCGGTCGACCATGGAGCGGAGTTCCGGGGTGGGGAGTCGTGCGATCTGGCCGATGTTGAGGCCGGAGCGGGTGAGACGGGCGAGCATGGAGAGCCGGTCGACTTCTTCGTCGGTGTAGAGGCGGCGCTGGGTGAGGCTGCGTCCTGGTTGGACGGCGGCGTAGCGTTTCTCCCACATGCGGACAAGGTGAGGGCTGAGCCCTGTGCGGAGGGCGACGGCCTTCATGTTGTGGAGAGGTTCCATGGGATTGGCAGGGGAGAACGCGGGGGATTGTGGAGGAGAATGGGTGATGGGGAGGCGGGATGTAAATATGAACCTGCCGTAGATGATTGCCGGGAACAACGACTGGGGGAGGGGCGGGGATGCCCCGAGAGCGCGGGTGTTGGGGGCTGGGTTTGTGCTGATTGACGGAAAGGGGTGGAGGGATGGCGGGGAGGGGCGATAGAATGGGGGGATGCGGGATTTCATTCTTGGGACGGCTGGGCACATTGACCATGGGAAGAGCACCCTTGTGGAGCGGCTGACGGGGACGGATCCGGACCGGTTGCCTGAGGAGAAGGCGCGGGGGATGACGATTGAGCTGGGGTTTGCGCGATTGGAGCTGGAGGATCCTGCGGGCGGGGGTGTGTTTGAGGTTGGGGTGGTGGATGTGCCTGGGCATGCGGATTTTGTGAAGAACATGGTGGCAGGGGTGGGGCGGTTGGATGCGGTGCTGCTGGTGGTGGCGGCGGATGACGGGTGGATGCCGCAGACGGAGGAGCATGTGCAGATTCTGGAGTATCTGGGGGTGAGGCGCGGGGTGGTGGCGCTGACGAAGGCGGATCTGGTGGAGGATATCGGGCGGGTGGTTGAGGAAGTGGGGGGTAGACTGGAGGGGACGGTGTTTGCGGGGGTGCGGGTGGTGCCGGTGGCTGCGCCGCGGGGGGAGGGATTGGGGGAATTGCGGCGGGCGCTGGCGGAAGTGCTGGCGGCGGTGCCGGAGCGTGGGGAGTCGGGGAAGCCGCGATTGCCGGTGGACCGGGTGTTTTCGCCGGTGGGGATTGGGACGGTGGTGACGGGGACGCTGGGCGGCGGGGAATTGGGGCGCGGGGATGAGGTGGTGGTGCAGCCGTCCGGGGAGGTGGTGCATGTGCGGGGATTGCAGCGGCATTACCGGGCGGTGGAGCGGGTGGGGTCGGGGAGTCGGGTGGCGGTGCAGTTGTCGGATGTGGGGGTGGGGGAGCGAGGGGTGCGCGGGGTGGTGGGGCGCGGGGACACCGTGACGCTGTTAGGATTGGGGGAGGCGCATGACACGGTGGATGCGGTGCTGGTGATGACGGCGCGCGTGGAGGCTGGGGAGCGGCGGTTGCGGCATGGGCAGCGGGTGGTGTGGCACCATGGGTCGGCGGAGGTGGAGGCGCAGGTGCTGCTGCAGGGCGAGCGGGAATTGGTGGCGGGGGGTCGGGTGGTGGCGCAGTTGAGGTTTGAGGAGCGGGTGTATGCGTTCAGCGGCGACCGGTTTGTGGTGCGGGACATGGCGCGGCAGCGGACCCTGGCGGGCGGGGTGGTGCTGGATCCTGACGCGGAGCGGGCGAGGTTTCGGGATGCGCGGTATCAGGTGTGCCGCGCGGCGTTGGGGGAGGCGTTGGAGGACGTGGAGCGCGTGGTGGCGGCGCTGCTGGAGCGGGACGGGGCGCTGGAGCGGAAGGGTTTGCTAGTGAAGAGCCGGTGGAGCGCGGAGGAGATTGCGGGAGCGGGGATGGCGCTGGTGGCGAAGGGAGTGGCGGAGGTGGTGGGCGGGTGGCTGGTGGGGTCGGGCTGGTGGCGGGAGCGGGTGGGAGCGGCTGGGGAGATGGTGCGGGCGTGGCATCGCGGGCACCCGGAGCGGGTGGGGATGGACGCGGCGGAGTTTCAGCGTGGGGTGGTGGCGCTGGTTCCGGACGAGCGGCTGGCTGGGGGATTGGTGGCGGCGCTGGCGGCGGTGGGGTTTATCCGGAGCGGGAGGTATGTGCGGCATGTGGCGCACCGGCCGGAGTTGCCGGGGCCACTGGTGGGAGCGGGGAGGCGGCTGCGGGCGCTGCTGGCGTTGCATCCGGTGGAGCCGCCGGGGCCTGGGGAACTGGTGCGGGATGCGGCGGACCGGCAGGCGCTACAGTTTCTGGTGGAGACAGGGGAGGCGGTGGTGCTGGATCCGAAGGCGGTGATTTCGGCGGAAGGGCTGGCGGTGCTGACGCGGCGGATTGAGGGGCATTTGCGGGAGCGGGGTCGGGCGACGGTGGCGGAATTGCGGGATGCGACCGGGACGACGCGGCGCATACTGATTCCGCTGCTGGAGCGGCTGGATCGCGAAGGGGTGACCGTGCGCGAGGGCGACTGGCGACGCCTGAGGGAGGGATGAGGGCGGTTGAGCCGCGGGGAATTACTTGGAGGCGCGGGGGCCGCCGAGGATTTTTTCGATGCGGACGCCGACGGCGTCTTCGAGGGCCATGAGGGCCTTATTGTAGTCGGCGTGGGCGTCGGAGCGGCCGATTTCCATTTGCTGGGCGAGGTCGGCGAACTCGTATTTCATGCGTTTCGGGCGCGTGTAGTCGTTGATGTCGACGGTACTGGCTTCGAGTTCGGCGATGGTTTTGGAGGCGTCGGAGGCCTGTTCGCGGAGGGCCTTTTCGTAGGTGTCGAGTTGGGCGGAGGATTCCTTGAGGCGACGGATGGCGAGGGAGATTTCGGATTCGATGCGCTGGCGGTGGCGGCTGATCTGCTGGGCCCATGATTTGGCTTCTTCTGCGAAGGCCTTGTCGCGTTTGTTGATGCCGAGCCAGTTGAAGATGGGGAGTTCGACGGCGACGCGGACGAGGAACTGGTCCTGCTGGCCGGTGCGGCCGTCCTGCCACTGGCGTTGCCAGCCGCCGTCGACGAAGGAGGCGAAGGGGACGCGGGCGGCGCGTTCGACCTTCATGCGGGCGGTGGCGATGGCCTGGCGGGCGCGGCTTTCGAGGACATCGGAGCGGTAGATCATGGCCATGTCGGTGAGCCATGCGGGGTCGAGGGCGGTGGGGTCGACGACGCGGCGCGGGGAACCGGGGCCGGCGAGGATGCGGTCCGGGGAGGAGAGACCGCAGAGAGCGCCGAGCCAGTCGCGGGTGCGGGAGACATCGTTCTGGAGTTCGCGGATGTCGATGAGGGCCTTGTGGATTTCGATGCGGGCGCGGGCCTTATCCATGGCGAAGGCCGGCTGGTTGAGTTTTTCGAGTTCTGCGTGGAAGTCGCGATAGCCTTCGCGGCGTTTCTGCTGGGTGGCGAGTTGGCTTTCGAGTGCGGCGAGGTCCTGGATGAGGCCGCGGACTTCGCGGACGAGCTTGTCTTCCTCGGCGAGGTACTCTGCTTCGGCGAGGGAGATTTCTGCGGCGGCGCGTTCGAAGAGGGCCTTGCGTTCGACTGGGTTGGGGAGGTTGAAGCGGAGGAGCATGCCGAACTGGTCCCGATCGGTCCAGTTTGGGGAGGCGACGGATTGTGTGGAGCGGCTGACGAGGCGGCGCTGGACGGATTCGTTCTGGCCGTCGCGGCGGGTGGCGGCTCCGAAGGCGTCGGATTCGGTGCGGGTGCGGGTGCCGTTGGCGCGGTCTTCGCGGACCTCGTAGGTGTTGGTGGTGATTTTGTCGATGCCGGCGCCGGGGGTGACGCGGCGTTCGATTTCGCGGTAGCGGCGGACGGAGGAAGTGCCGGAGGAGAGGTCGCTGGTGGATTCGCCGTAGCCGAGTTCGCCGAAGGAGGCGAGGGAGGAAGTGGAGTCTGAGCCGTTGAAGCGTTCGGTGGTGCTGATTTGTTCGCGGGAGGTTTCCGTGAAGGGGATGCCGATCATGTCATCGTCCTGCGATGCGTAGCTGAGGCGGAGTTCCGGGTTTTTCCATGTGACTGCGGCGCGGCGCTGGGCTTGGGCTGCGGTGATGGAGACGCGGCGGCGTTCGAGTTCCGGGCTATTGGCGATGGCGAGGATGATGAGGTCGTGTTCAGCGAGAGGACCTGCTGAGGGGACCATGGCGATGAGGGCGTCGGCGGAGGGGACCTCGGTGGCTGGGGGTGGAGGAGGCGTGGGGGCGGGGGCCTTGGGTTTGGCGGCGGCTGGTTTTGGGGTGGGGGCAGCGGCGGCTTGGGGGGCTGGCTGAGCGGGTGCCGGTTTTTTGGGATGGCGTTTGAAGATTCCGGCGGTGGAGACGGCGGTGGAGGCGAGCAGCAGCGCGGCGGCACTCGCGGTCAGAGGGAATCGGGTCATCGGAGAAACGGAGATGGTGAGCGCTGGGGAGACAGAAAAAGGGATGAGGGGGCCTGCGTGGAGGACGCGAAGCCGAGCGATGCAAGCAGGAAACCGGAGACGGTGCAAGCTTCACTTCCACGCGCCCGCAAACCGGATGATCCGGGTGGAGGATGGCGTGGTGGGATGAAGCGAGTCTGAAAATGGGGAAGATTTCAGGGATGGGAAGGCTGAAGTGAGGCGATGAAGCGAGTGGGGTCGTCCGGGGAGAGGACGGCGATGCGGTTGGGCCAGCGGAGGATGACGGCGCGGTGTGGGTCGGTGACGAAGGCGCGGTAGGAGCGGAGGGAGCGGTTCCAGTACCAGCCGGACCATGAGAAGCAGCCGCCGATGCCGAAGGTGCGGAGACTGCCGTGCATGGCGCGGGGGTCGGCGGAGGCGGAGGTGAGGTCTTTGGTGGGGAGGCGGACGTTCCAGAAGAGGCGGTGGATGATGATGGCGTCTTTGGTGATGGAGTAGCGGCGGATGGTGGAGAGACTGCAGAGGAGGAGGATGGCGGAGAGGAGTGGGGCGGCCCATGGGAGGGCGGGGCGGCCGACGATGGCTGCGATGGTGAGGGCGATGGCGATGGCGACGAGAGTGAAGGTGACGGCCTTGAGGGTGGTGCACCATGGAGCGCGGAATTCGGAGGGGAGCGGCATGGATTGGGTGGGTGGGTGGAAAGAGAAGCGCCCCGGGCGGAGAACCGGCCGGGGCGCGAGAGAGTGGAGCGAGTGGGCCCTTGATTATTTGGTCACTGCTGGTGCAGCGGCTGCGGCTGGCGCTGGAGCGGTGACGACAGGGAGGGGCGGGGCGATGGCGTCTTTGATTTTTTCGAGGCCGCGGTATTGCTTGCCGTTTTTCTCGACCATGCCACGGGAGACGAGGTTCTGGAGTTTTTCGTAGGCGCGGAGGCGGAGCATTTCTTCGCCACCGCTGACGGCGTTGCGGAGTTTGAGATTTTCGTAAACGGCTTCAAAAAGGTCATTGAACTCGTAGATTTTCTTCTTCATCAGTGCCGCAACCAGTTCGTCGGTAACGTGATCGGGCAAGCGGCGGGAAAACCTTGTTCGTTTTGTGGTAGCCATAGGGAAGGAGGGTAGCACAAGGTGACGATTTTGCGACTGTTTTCGTTAAAGGGGAGCAAGTATTCTCAGAACTGAAAAGGCTGAATGGAGGCGGGAGATGGGGGCGAGGAGGGGGAGATGGGTGAATTCTTATTTTTGGGAATGGTCAGGGGGTGTTGATGGTTTTGGGGAGCGTTTGGGGACGCGAGGGGGGGTGGAGGGTTTGGGGGCGGGAGAAGGGGAGGGATTGGAGGAAGCTGCGGGAGGGGGGTCGAGGGAGAAGGGGGAGGCATCGGAGCCGTCGTCGAAGGAGCCGATGCCGCGGACGCCTTCTGAGGAGACCTCGAAGGCTTCGAGGCTGCAGGGCCATGTGGATTTCTGGTATTCCTCGATGATGCGTTGGCCGAATTCCTGGAAGCCGCTGAAGTTGCGGGGGAAGACGTAGAGGGTGAAGCGGTCTGGGGCGAGGACGACGAGTTGATCGCCGAAGGGTTTCTGGAATTGGGCGTGGAATTCCTTGCAGAAGAAGACGGAGGCGGTGAGGTGGCTTTTGGAGCGGAGGGTGGCGTAGAGGGGTTCGCCGGCTTCGTTTTTCTGGATGATGGGGGTGAGGGAGCGGAGGTGGCGAGCGGCGGCGGCTTCGGCGTCGCGGCGGAATTTGTCCCATGAGAGGCCAGTGGCGGCGAATTCTTCTTTGGAGAGGTGGACGATGCCGAGGTCGTCTTCGCGGGCTGGGATGAGGACGGTGAGGCGAGCGCCGGGGATGGGTTTGGCGAGGGCGGTGCGGAGGGAGGCTGGTTCGACGGCGAGGCAGCGTGGTTCCCGGGGTGGTTTGTCGGGAGCGGCTGAGGCGAGGAGCGGGATGAGGAGGAGGGAGAGGATGGCTCGCATGGGGTCAGGCGCCGGAGTTGGTGCTGACGGTAGGGGAGGGTTGGAGGAGGAGCAAGGCGGGGGACGGTGTTGGTGGGGCGACGGATTTCAGCGGCGGCGGCTGGGGCGGTCGTCGGAGTTAGGGCGGCTGGGGCGGTTCCGTGGGGAGGAGTCCTGACGGGCGATGGCGACCTGGCGTTCCGGGGCGAAGCGGCGGGAGTTGGAGGACTGTTCTTTGGCGCGTTCGCGTTCTGCGGCTTCGCGCTGCTGGCGTTCTGCGGCTTCGCGTTGTTGCTCCATGGCACGCTGACGTTGTTCGGCTTCGCGTTGTTGTTCTGCGGCGCGCTGGCGTTCTGCGGCCTCGCGTTGTTGCTCCATGGCGCGCTGGCGTTGTTCGGCTTCGCGCTGTTGTTCCATGGCGCGTTCGCGTTGTTCGGCTTCGCGTTGCTGGCGTTCGGCGGCCTCGCGTTGTTGCTCCATGGCGCGTTGACGTTGTTCGGCCTCGCGTTGTTGCTCCATGGCGCGCTGACGTTCAGCGGCTTCGCGTTGTTGTTCGAGGGATTCGCGGCGAGCGGCGGCGGCTTGCTGCTGGCGTTGGGAGTCTTCGGCGTCGCGGGCGGCTTGTTCCTGCTGGGCTTGTTTGCGGGCGAGGGATTCGCGGCGGGAGTTTTCGAGTTCGGCCTGACGTTCGGTGGCGGCGGCTGCGGCGGCTTGTTCGTCGCGGGCGCGGGCGGCGAGTTCGGCGCGCTGGCGATCGACGGCTTCGCGTTGCTGTTCCGCGGCGCGTTGGCGTTGGGAGTCGTCGTCGGTGTTGGTGGCGGCTGGTTCCCTGGCGGCCTGCTGACGGGCGAGGGATTCGCGGCGGGAGTTTTCGAGCTGGGCCTGACGTTCGGTGGCGGCGGCGGTGGCGGCTTGTTCGTCGCGGGTGCGGGCGGCGAGATCGGCGCGCTGACGTTCGGCGGCTTCGCGTTGTTGCGCTAGGGCTGCGCGGCGTTCGGCGGCGGCTTGCTGCTGGCGTTGGGAGTCGTCGTCAGTGCTGGTGGCGGCTGGTTCCTTGACGGCCTGCTGACGGGCGAGGGATTCGCGGCGTGAGTTTTCGAGTTGGGCCTGACGTTCGGTGGCGGCGGCGGTGGCGGCTTGTTCGTCGCGGGTACGGGCGGCGAGATCGGCGCGCTGGCGTTCGATGGCTTCGCGTTGCTGTTCGGCGGCGCGCTGGCGTTCGGTGGCTAGCTGCTGACGATTGGTGTCGTCGGTGTTGTTAGGTGGTGAATCCTGACGGGGTTGCTGGTCAGCGGGTGCGGTGGGGGGAGATTGCGGAGATGGCGCGGTTGGGGCGCGGTCGGCGACGAGCGGGCGGGTGGCGGGGCGCTGGGGTTTGGTGGCGGGGGTGGGGGAGGAGTCGGGGGAATTGGATTCCGGGACGGGGATGGCGCGAGGGATGGGTTGAGGGGAGACGCTGGCGGTGGCTGGGGCGTCAGGTTTTGGGAGTTGGGCGATGGATTCGCGGAGGGAGGCGATGCGGGTGAGGCGATCGGCGACGCGGCGGCCGGATTCGGATTCGGTGGCGAGGCGAGCGGTTGTTAGCTGGGCTTCGCGGTGGGTGCGGAATTGTGAGGCGAGTTTAGGGGAGAGACCGGACGGGCCGCGGACGATGTCGCGTGAGGGGAGCGGGCCGGCGGAGTTGGCGGGGCGCTGAGCGGCGTTCCATGGTGTGTGGACGGCGGGAGCGAAGCAGGTGAGTTTTTTGCCTTCGCGTTGCCAGCGGTGCGGGTTGCCGTCGTGGTTAGGGCGGAAAGGATCGCGGACGAGCGAGCAGACCTCGATATCGTGTTTGAGGCGTGAGCGGAGCCATGAGCGGTCGGGGCCGCCGCATTGGACATTGCCGCTGCGGATGACGAGGCGGGTGATGTCGCGGGAGTTAGAGCAGCGGAGGCGGTTGTGGATGGGGGCTTCGCACCAGCGCTGGACGGGTTGATCGAAGCAGCGGGTGGGGACGAAGCACCATGATTCGGTGGGGAGGCCCCACGAGGCGGAACTGCTCCATGAGCCGTCGTTGAGGCAGAGGGTTTCCGGGGGGAGCGGGCACCAGCCGACGTGGGAATCGCTGGAGCGCCATGCGACCCATGCGGGGGCCCAGACGTCGCCGGGGATCCAGACCCAGCCGCAGCCGCGGACGATGGCCCAGCGGCCGTAGTGATAGGTGGCCCAGCCGAAGGGTTCATCGGAGCACCACGTCCAGCCGGCGTCGGTGGAGGTCCATGAGCCGACGGAGTAGGGACGCCATGAGGAGGCGGAGGCGACCTGAGGTTGCCAGACGAAGCCGTAGTCTGGGCTTTCGAACCAGCGGCCGTGGGGTTCGAGTTCGTTGTAGAAGAGATTGTAGTCGGCGCGTGGTGTGGTGGGTGTGGCGGGGGCGTCGGCGGTGTCCTTGGCAGGTTGGGAGGCTTTGGGGAGCGTGCGGGAATTGGCGGCTTCGGATTCGCGGAGCCAGAGGGCGCGTTCGCGTTCGAGGAGTTTTTCTTCGGCGGCGAGTTCTGCTTCGGTGGCGGCGAGTTTGGCTTCGGCGGCTTCGCGCTGGAGACGGGCTTCGGTGAGGGCGAGTTCGGCTTCGCGCTGGGCGAGGGCGTCGCGCTGGGCGGCGAGTTCTTCCGGGGAAGGGCCTTGAGGAGCGGCGGGAGGGGGAGCGGGAGCGGTTGGCTGGGAGGCGGAGGGGGCAGGGGATTTTCCGCAGCTGGCGAGGGCGAGGGAGAGCGCGGCGAGGGCGGGCAGAGAGGATTTCATGGAAGGCGGCAGGGAGGTGCGAGCGATGAGACGCGCGGGGCCTGCCGGATATTCAATCGGATCGGAATCAGAGTTGGGAATTGAGGGCCATGGCGAGGATTTCCATGGTGTGGAGGGGTTTGGGGGCGTTTGGGTGGGAGCCGAGGTGGAGACGGATCTGGGAGAGACAGCCGATGTTGCCCATGGCGACGAAGTCGGCGGCGGTGGCGGCGATGTGGCTGGCCTTGAGGGCGCCGAGGGCGGCGGCGGTTTCGGGTTCGTCGATGTTGTAGGTGCCGGCGCTGCCGCAGCAGGTATCGCCGTCGGTGATTTCGCAGAGCGTGACGTTAGGGATCTGGCGGAGGAGGGAGCGAGGGGCGCTGCGGACGCCCTGGGCGTGGCTGAGGTGGCAGGCGTCGTGGTAGGCGATGCGGAGCTGGCGGGATGGGGGTGGGATGGGCGGGAGGCCGAGGCGGAGGAGGTAGGAGGTGACGTCTTCGACTTTGGCGGCGAAGGCTGTGGCGGCGGATTCTTCCGGGCAGCCTTTGAGGATGAGCGGGTATTCGTGGAGGCCGGAGCCGCAGCCTGCGGCGTTTGTGAGGATGGCGTCGACGTTGTCGGGGAAGGCCTTGAGATTGCGGCGAGCGGCGGTTCGGGCATCGTCGCCTGCGCCGACGTGCCATGCGAGGGCACCGCAGCAGCCCTGGGATTCGGGGATGACGACCTCGATACCGGAGCGAGTGAGGACGGCGATGGTGGCGGCGTTGATTTCCGGGGCGAGGACCTGCTGGGCGCAGCCTGCGAGGAGGGCGACGCGGCCGCGGCGCGGGGATTGGGCGTGGTGGAAGGGAGCGAGGGGTTGAGCGGGAGGGAGGGAGGCTGGGAGGAGCTGGAGCATGGGGCGGAACGCCTTTGGCACGAGCCCGTGGAGTGGTCTGGTGGCGATGCCGAGACGCGCGGCGAGGCGGAATCGGCTAGGGAAAGGGAGAGTGGTGAGGAGCGTGAGGCGCCGGAGTTTTTCGGATAGGGAGCGGGAGCGGCGGTGGGTGGACCATTCGCGGAACGGGCTGATGAGTTCGCGGTATTTGACGCCGCTGGGGCAGGCGGTTTCGCAGGCGAGACAGCCGAGACAGCTGTCGGTGTGGGGGAGGGCCTGTTCGAGCGGGAGGGAGCCTTCGAGGACGTCCTTGATGAGGAGGATGCGGCCGCGCGGGGATTCGGCTTCCTTTCCGTGGACTTGATAGGTGGGGCAGGCGGGGAGACAGAACCCGCAGTGGACGCAAGTCTGAACGGCGTCGGCCATGGCCTGGCCGGCTGGTCCTGAGGAGAGGACGGGGATGGCTTGCTTCATGGGGTTGAGAGCGGGAGGAATTTGCGGAGCGGGTCGAGAGCGGAGGAGACGCGGGATTCCATGAGGGAGGCGTTAGGGGTGCCGGGGCGGACGGGGCCGGGGCCGCGGAGGCGGAGGCCGGAGAGTGCGAGATTGGACAGGGTGGCGTCGAGCGCGGGGGCGTCTGGCGAGGAGATGAGGGCGAGATTTCCGGCCATGCTGTAGTGGCGGATGGCTCCGATGGAGGTGAGGGCGGTGTCGAGGGCGGGGAGGCGGTGGAGAGTGGTGGGGACCTTGACGAGCGGGGAGAGGGCGTCGGTTCCGGGGAGGATGAGATCGTTGAGGGGATCCCAGAAAGAAGCGGCCTCGTGGTTGGAGAGGAGTTGGGCGGCGGGGCCGAAGGAGGCGGCGATGCGGTCGATGCGTGAGGCGAGGGCCGGGGCGTCGCCCATGAAGCGAGCGAGGATGCGGATGGGTGGGCCGGGGAAGATTTCGGCGGCTTCGACTTCCCATGACTGGGCGGAGAGGTGGGCGATTTTCTCGATGGCGTCGGGGAGAGAGGAGCAGGTGATGGCGATGGACTGGCGTGCTTCGGGGGCTGGGAAGACCTTGAAGGAGAGTTCTGTGAGGATGCCGAGGCGGCCGAGGGAGCCGGTGAAGAGTTTGGGGAAGTCGAAGCCGGCGGCATTTTTGACGACCTTGCCGCCGCCGCGGACGATCTGGCCTGAGCCGTCGACCCAGCGGATGCCGATGAGGAAGTCGCGGATACCGCCGTAGCGGAGCCTGCCTGGGCCGCTCATGGCGGCGGCGACGGAGCCTGCGAGGGTGGCGCCGGCGTTGGCGAGGGGTGGGTCGAAGGGGAGGTACTGGCCGTGGGAGGCGAGGAGGGCGGCGACGTCGCGGAGGGGGGTGGCGGCGCGGGCGGTGAAGGTGTATTCGGTGGGTTCGTATTCGACGATGCCGGAGAAGGCGCGGAGGTCGAGGAGGGTGACGCCTTCGGAGGTGGAGAGGGCGGGTTTGGTGCGGCCGGCGAAGGGGAGCACGCGGGTTTCGGCGCGGACGGCGTCGCAGAGTGCGGGTTCGTCGGGGGGATGGAGAATCATCAGCTCCTGAATGGGGCTGAGGGGAGGGGAAATCAAGACCTGCGTGGGCCGCAGGTGAGCGAAGCGGGGAGGGGTGGGAGGATTACGGAGTCCAGACCCAGCGGGGATTGCGAATGAGCTGGAGGGCGTCGCTGACGGAGATCGCGGCCTCGGCGCGGGAGGCGAAGGCGGATTGGTGGGCGATGAGGCGCTGGAGTTCTGAGGGGTCTGGGTCGTGGGGCATGGCGTGGGGGACGTTCATGCCGATGAGCATGGCGAGGTAGCCTTCGATGCCGAACTGGTCGTTTTCGGAGATGGAGACGGCTTTGGCGAGGAGGCTGGGGCCGTTTTCGGAGTAGAAGTCGACGATGTCCTGAGCGCCGTGGAGGGCGGTGTTCGCGCGGGCGTGGATCCAGAAGGGAGTGTTGAGTCTGGAGTTGAAGCGGTAGTGGAGGGCGAGGAAGTCGCGGATTTCGTCCCAGCGGGCGGCCATGAAGCGGTTGTAGACGTCTTTGAGGTGAGGGCCGGGATGGCCGAGGGAATCGAGGAGGGAGTCTGCGATGGTGCGGCACTGGGCGCAGAGGATCATGAGGGCGGTGGCTTCGAGGGGTTCGACGAAGCCAGCGGCGTTGCCGACGGCGACGGTGTTGCCGATCCATGAGCGCTGGTAGCGGCCGGAGCGGAAGTGGACGATGCGGGTGTTAGTGACGGAGGGGTTTTTGGCGCGGAATTCTGCGTCGGCGTCGGCGTCGGAGACGAAGGCTGAGGAGTACACGTAGCCGCGATTGACGTGGTGTTCGTGGTCGATGCGCCAGCACCAGCCGTGGTCCATGGTTTCTGCGGTGGTGAATGGGTCGATGGGTTCGTTGGGGAGACGTTCTCGGGGGCCGATGACGGCGCGGTCGCAGAAGAGGGAGTCGGAGAAGCTGATGAAGGGTTCAGCGAATTCGTTGCCGATGAGACGGGAGTGGAAGCCGGAGGCGTCGATGAAGAAGTCGGCGTGGCGGGTGCCGCCGTGGCGGAGGCCGAGAGAGGTGATGGTGTCGCCGTGGCGCTGGACCGATTCGACGGTGTCGTCTTCGATGAGGACGCCGAGGGCGGAGGCCTGCCATTCGAGGTAGGCGACGAGTTTGATGTTTTCGATGTGGTAGGCGACGCTGCTGACGGGGATGATCGGGCGGTTCTGGGGGTCGCGGACGAATGCTTTGCGGCGGGCCATGAGAGCGGCCGAGAGACTCATGTCCTGCAGCGAGGAGGAGCAGTAGAAGCCGTTGTTGCGAGGGAGGTCACTGAAGCGGGCGGCGAACTGGGCATCGAAGGTGTAGGGGAATTCGCTGCGTTCGCCCCAGAGGAAGCGGATGCCGAGTTTCCATGTGGGCTGGGCGCGTTCGTAGAAGTCTTTTGGGGGTAGGCGGAGGAAGCGGTGGAGGTGGTGAGGGAAGAAAGGGGTGGTGCCTTCGCCGACGCCGATGATGCCGATTTCGGGGCTGCGGACGACGGAGACGTCGAGGTGAGGGAGGATGCGTTTGAGGGTGATGGCGG
Source organism: Verrucomicrobiaceae bacterium (assembly GCA_027483175.1). Lineage (GTDB taxonomy): Bacteria > Verrucomicrobiota > Verrucomicrobiia > Verrucomicrobiales > V1-33 > V1-33. The sequence continues at coordinate 55,986 of JAIXVE010000068.1, forward strand.
CGATGAGGCCGGCGGAGCCGCCGCCGAGGACAAGGATCTTTTGGATCATGGGGCGATGAGGGAAAAAGAAACCGGCCGTTCCATGGGATGGAACGGCCGGCGAAAGGGCACGGTGATAGGAGCGGCCGTGGTTAATTCCTGCGGCGGCGAGCGGCGAGGCCGAGGAGGGAGGCTGCGGCGAGGAGAGCGGAGCCTGGTTCCGGGACCTGTTCGATGATGATGCCGGTGATGCTGCCGCGGGAGTCACCGGTCCGAGGCGGGGCGGTGATGGTGAGGGTGGCGGCGGTCTGGGTGCCGGAGAGCCAGTAATTGCCTGCCTGGGAGGCGGTGAGGAGACTCCATTGGGAGCCGGTGGCCGCGAGATTGCTGGACATGGTGGCGTAGGCCTGGGAAGGCGCGCCGAGGACGGCGGTGCCGTTCACTGTGAAGTCGAGCGTGGTGTAGAGGGAGGCGGACTGGTCGCTGGCGAGGAGCCCGTAGACCCGGTATTCCGAGTAGGGGATATTGGTGACGGTGAGGGAGATGCCGGAGCCGCCGTCATCGAGGTAGCCGACGGCGAGGCGGGCCTGATCGTCGGCGGTGCCGTCGGAATTCCACCATGTGTTGGAGGAGTTCCATGCGATGGCTGCGGTGGTGGCGGAGCCGTTGCTGTCGACGAGATTGGAGAGGGTGCCGGAGGCGAGACCGCCCGAGCGGGAGGGGAGGATGGCGGACCCGGGCGGGTTGTTGGTGGTGTTGAAGTTACCTGCGGCGATGCCTGTGGGGCCGACTGGGGAGGCGGTGTTGAGCCAGCCTTGATTGGAGTCGTTTTCGGAAAAATTGACACCGATGGAAGCGGCGTCGGCGGTGGCGGCGGCTCCGAGGGCGAGGCAGGCGGCAAGGTAGTCTTTTCTCATGACAACTGGGCGTATTAGGGGAAGGAGGTGAATTTTAATAAACGTCAAACTTGAGTCAAGCGCTTACTGTGGCTGGGGTTTGGCGGCGTTTTCCTTGCGGATCTGTTCCTGTTCGAGGGCGAGGCGCTGGTCGCGGAGTTTGGTGTACTGGGCGCGTTTGGGTTCGATGGCTTTGCGGAGGGCGTCTGCTTTGGCGAAGAAGGAGCGGCGTGCGGCGGCGGCGGCGTCGCCGGTGAGGCCTTTATTGATGACGGCGCGGAAGCCTTCCTGGGTGATGCGGTTGGCCTCCATCTGCATTTCGCGGATTTGCGTGGAGAGTTTGAGTTCCTGTTCGTAGATGGCGTCGACCTTGCCTTTGGCGGCGTCGGCGAGGTCTGCCGGGGAGAGGGGTTCCTCGGTTTTTTCTTTGACCTTGCCGGCGAGGGCCTCGCGGCCGCTGTCGGGGACGTAATCGAGCGAGTATTTTTTGACCCAGCCTTCGGGGAGGTCGTTGGCGAGGATGCGTTTGACGCCGCCGTCGTGCTGGATGCTGACGAAGCCGTCGCCGAATTTGCTGATGCTGGCGGCTTTGAGGATTTCGCCTGAGGGGAGAGTGATTTCGGGGAAGGTTTGCTGTTTGGCCTGGAGGCGGACTTCTTCGACGGAGGCTTCGAAGGATTTGGTGGCGGCTTCCCAGTCGGTGTTGAGGGAGCTGAGTTCGTCGCGGAGAGCGCCGATTTCCTGTTCGAGTTTGACGGCGTCCTTGACCTCGGCCTCTTTGGCTAGGCTGCGGAGCGGCTCGAGTTTTCTGGTGAGGAATTCGATATCGCTTTTCCGCTGGACGAGGTTGCCTTCGATGGTGCGGAGTTCGGTTTCTGTGCCGGAGTATTCTTCGGCGCGTTTGTTACGGTCCCAGAGGTAGAAGACGCCGCCGCCGAGGAGCAGCATGACGAGGAGAGTGCGGATGCCCGAGAAGTCCATGGTATTGGGGTGGGGGCGGGGGGGTCAGTTGGGCTTGGTTTCCGCGAGGGTGGCGCGGTTGGCGGCTTCGCCGGCCTTGAGGGTGGCGATTTTTTCCTGAACCTGGCGGCGGAGGTCGAGGAGGGAGTTGCGTTCTTCCATGAGGGTTTCCGCGGCTTTGCGGGCATCCTCGGCGGATTGGCCCTCGAATTTCTGGAGGGCGGCGGCTTCTTTTTCGAGGGCGGCGAACTGGTCGGAGAGGGTGACGAGTTCGGCGCGTGAGGTTTCGGTTTTGAGGGTGATTTCCTTGAGTTGGGCGTCATTGACTGCTGGGGAGCAGTTGGTGAGGCAGAGGCAAGGGACGAGGAGGAGCGCGGCCCTGAGGGGACGAGGTCTAGGGGAATCGGTGAGGAGCATGGGGTTGCAGGGGAACTGCCGCCATGATGAGAACCGGTCAGCATCCTGCAAGGCCGCAGATGCAGCCTTGCCTTTAATCGTCCTGTCATTTTCCACCAATGGCCATGCGGTCGAGGGTGCGGCGCATGATGGCGAGGGCGGTATTGATTTCGTCGGTGGAGACATTGAGGGGAGGGAGCCAGCGGACGACGAGCGGGCCGGCGGCGACGGTGAGGAGGCCATCGGCCATGAGGGCTTTGACGACGGCGAGGGAGGCCATGCCGTCATCGGGTTTCCATGAGCCTGAGGCTTCGAGGGCGTCGGGGTTGATTTCGAAGCCGATGAGGAGGCCGAGGCCTCTGGCTGAGGAGATGAGCGGGTGGTGCCATGCGTTGACGGTGCGGACGATGTCAGCGCCGAGGGAGGCGGAGGCGTCGCAGAGGTTGAGGCGTTTGATTTCCGAGAGGACGGCGAGGGCGACGGCGCAGCCGAGGGGGTTGCCGCCGTAGGTGGTGCCGTGGGAACCGGGGCCGAGGACATCGCAGAGGGCGAGATGGTCGGAGGAGGAGACTGGGCGGTCGCGGATCCAGACGGCACCGAGGGGGAAGCCGCCGGCGATGCCTTTGGCCCAACTGACGGCGTCCGGGGTGAGGTTTGGGGCGATGGGTTTCCAGCCGCACCAATGGCCGGTGCGGCCGAGGCCGGACTGGACCTCGTCGAGGAGGAGGAGGGCGTTGTGGCGGCGGCAGAGTTGTTCGCAGGCGCGGAGGAATTCCGGGGAGGCGATGTGGATGCCGCCCTCGCCTTGAACGGGTTCGAGGAGGATGGCGACGGTGTCTTCGTTGAAGGCGGCTTCGAGGGCGGCGATGTCGTTGAAGGGGAGGTGGGAGAAGCCTTCGAGGAGCGGGCCGAAGCCGGTTTTGACCTTATCCTGGCCTGTGGCGGAGATGCCGCCGAAGGTTCTGCCGTGGAAGCTGTTGTTGAAGGTGATGATGCCGCGGCGCGGGGAGCCATCGGCTTTCGGGGTGAGGTGGCCGAATTTGCGAGCGAGTTTGAGGAGGGCTTCGTTGGCTTCTGCGCCGGAGTTGCAGAAGAGGCACTTGCCAGGGGATTCCATGACGGTTTCGACGAGGAAGCGTCCGAGTTCGCCCTGGCCGCGGATCTGGTACCAGTTGGAGCAGTGGATGAGGCGGTGGCCTTGCTCGGTGAGGGCCGTGGTGATGGCTGGGGGGCAATGGCCGAGGGAGCAGACGGCGACGCCGCCGCCGAAGTCGAGGAACTGGCGGCCATTTTCGTCGTAGAGCCATGAGCCGTCGCCGCGTTGTGGGGCGAGGGGGAGGCGGCCGTAGTTCGGGACGGTGTATTTTGCGAGGAGGTGGGCAGTGGAGGCGGAGGAGGCCTCGGCGACCGCGGGGACGGGAACGTTCATGGGAGGGGGCGGCTGGAAGTGGGGAATCAGGGGACGATTTCGGTGCCGATGCCCTGATTGGTGAAGATTTCGAGGAGGAGACTGTGGGGGATACGGCCGTCGATCATGTGGACCTTCTGGACGCCGGCATCGAGGGCGGAGAGAGCGGAGCGGACCTTGGGGATCATGCCGCCGGTGATGACGCGTTCATTGACGAGGCGTTCGACGCCGGCGCGGTCGAGGGAGGGGATGAGGGAGGCGGGGAATGCGGGGTTATGCATGACGCCGAGGACGTCGGAGATGTAGACGAATTTGGAGGCGCGGAGTTTACCGGCGAGGGAGGCGGCGGCGATGTCGGCGTTGACGTTGAGGACGTGGTCGGTGCCTTCTTCGCTGGCGACTGGGGAGATGACGGGTACTTCCTCGCGGTGGATGGCGGCGAGGACTTCGGCGGGGCGGAACCCGTGGACGGAGCCGACGAAGCCGAGGTCGACGGGTTGGCCGTCTTCGCCTTTTACGGGAGGGGAGCGGTGGCCGAGGAAGACGTCGCGGCCGCGGAGGCCGACGGCGCGGCCGCCGAAGCGGCGGATGGTGTCGACGAGGTCGCGATTGACGACGTTCTGGAGCGTGTCTTCGACGATGGAGATGGCTTGGGCGTCAGTGACGCGGAGGCCGCCGACGAAGCGAGCGGGGAGGCCTTTTTCGGCCATGGCTTTGGAGATGGCCTTGCCGCCGCCGTGGACGACGACTGGATTGATGCCAGCGAGTTCCATGAAGACGATGTCGCGGAGGAGGCCCTGGACGAGATCCGGGTCGTCCATGGCGCTGCCGCCGAATTTGATGAGGAAGGTCTGGCCGCGGAAGCGCTGGAGCCATGGCATGGCCTCGATGAGGACACTGGCCTTTGCGATTTGTTCGGCAAAACGTTCGTTCGTCGTCTGGGTCATGGGAAAGGTGGTGAGGAGGGGCTTTTGTAGCACAAGTGCAAGGGAATGCGGGCTGAAAAATGGGGAAGAAGGCGTGTGCGGCGGGGGTTGGGGAAGGTGGTGAGCCCCGATTCCGGGAGAATTTCCCGTTGCACGGAGGCGGACTGTCTCGGAGGAAACTGCGCACATTTTGCGACGGACCCTGGAGAGCTGCCCCCCCGCGAGCTGAGGAACGAGGAAGTTGCAAAACGACAAAATTTTCCGTCTTTCTGCTTGTGAAATTTTTCACAAGCTCATACGATCCGGTCCGCTTCTCCATTCACCCATGGCCAATATCTTTCCTCGCTGGACGAATACGCTGCCGCTGAAGCTGCTGATTGCCCTCGGATTTGTCGGCGCAGCAGTTGCGGCTGGGGTGACTTATTATTTCACCCAGGAGTATACGAACAAAGGCTACATGCCCTCGCAGCCGATCCCGTTTTCGCATGAGCTGCATGCGGGTCAGGTTGGATTGGACTGTCGGTACTGTCACAGTTTTGTGGAGCAATCGGGGCATGCGAACGTGCCATCGTCGAACACCTGCTGGAACTGTCACCAGCACGTGAAGACGAACAGCCCGCAGATTGCGAAGATCAAGGAGAGTGTGGAGACTGGAAAGCCGCTCCAGTGGGTGAAAGTGCACAAGGTGCCTGATTACGCGTTTTTCAATCACAGCGTCCACGTGAACAGCGGGGTGTCGTGTGTGAGCTGTCACGGGAAGATTAATGAGATGCCTGTGGTGTTTCAGGACCAGAGCCAGAGTATGGGCTGGTGTCTTGACTGTCACCGTGCGCCTGAGAATCACCTGCGGCCGCTGGATAAGGTCACCAATCTGAACTGGACGGCGAAGGACGCTGGCCGGGAGCAGAAGGAGATGGGCGAGAAGCTCAAAGCCGCGTGGAAGATTAACCCGCCTGAGAATTGCGCCGGCTGTCACCGTTGATTTTCCCAACCCCTGCAACCTGCTGAAACTCAGCCCACGACCGCAGAAACTTTCCGGAACGCGATGAAACGCATTTGGCACCATCCTGAAGAACCTAAGACTGGCAA
>JAIXVE010000269.1 GCA_027483175.1 Verrucomicrobiaceae bacterium
CAGCGATGGCTGCCGCGGAAGCATTGCTCGAACTCGAAAACCTGCCTCACCCTCGCTTCGGCATCGCCGACCATGTTGAAAGGACAGGTCCGGACGTTGTCGCGCCGGAGATCCGCACCGTCTGGATCATCGATGCGCACTACTGGTGTCCCATCAGCATCGGCATGCCCGGGGATATTGTGGGCCCCGAAAGCCTCGCCTATTCCCGCGAATTGCCCGCAGCGCTGGAGGCCGTCGGAGCCTCGCGGCACGCCGAGTGCCTTCGTGCCCTTCTGGTCGGACGCAGCCTCGCAGGATCACCCATCACCCCGCACAAGGACGATGCCACCGCACCGCCAGATGCAGTCGCAAGCCGTGAGTGGTTTGATGAGGTCTACGCCAAAACCCCTGATCTGGAAGATGTGCCCCTGCTGCTCCTGCGCTACATCATCGATCATCCGGATGCCTTCCGCAGCATCTGCCAAAGCCGCTGAGCAGAGACCCGCAGGTTAAACTCGAACGCACCTGAAATGCCCGCCACCCCGGACCCGGGTGTGGCCGGATAGCCAGCCCCGTTCAAACGGGGTCAGCTTCTTCATGCCGCGAGAATTGAGCCAGCTTCACCGGAAGACAGCTGTCTACAAACGGCGCGACTTGTCATGTTGACGGTAGATTGTATTGCAGAAACATGATTTTGATGCACTTTGATGCATAAAATGGACTCATCTTCCATGAACGCCTTCGCAGCCAATCTCACCGCCGTGCGCCACCGCCTCGGGAAGAGCCAGAAGGAAGTGGCGGCGCGTCTGCATGTATCCGCGTCGCTGGTCTCGAAATGGGAAAGCGGGGAACGGGTACCGGACGAGACACAGTGCTGGGAGATGGGCCGGTTCTTCGGCGTCACTCAGTCATTCCTGCGCGCTGAGCGCCCGGCAGTAAACTTCCAGCCTCGCAGCCAGGCGGCCCGCGATGGCGGGGAAAAACTGGATTTTGGCGTCGCACTGACAGATGCGGGCCAGCAGATCCATTTCCTTCACGAAGTATGGGAACGGACGGAACAACTGCCGCGGCGTCTTTCCCTTGAGCTTCACTGGAGCGATCAGATGCTGCATCAGCTGGCAACGACCGTGCGGCAATTCCTCCGTCTGAATACCCGGGTGACTTATGACGAACTGCGGGAGGCTCTCGCGGAACAGGAGGTGCTGGTTTTCGAATGGAAGCTGCCTCCGAAAATGTCAGGACTTTCCTGCCAGAGTGATTTCAGTGTCATCTTCGTCAACTCCCGGATGCCGGAGCGTGTGAAACTCTTCACGCTCTGCCACGAACTGGCCCACCTGCTCTTTCATCTCCGTGGCACGGAACAGACAACCGTTTCGGTAATGGCCACGCGGAACGATCCAAAGGAAAAAGAAGCAAATCACTTCGCCGCGGAGTTTCTCATGCCGAAGGCCGAAATCGCGTCGCTCATCGCCCAGAGCGGATCGCGCCTGAAAACACAGCCAGGCTTTCTCGCGGCGGCGGACCGGTTCGGCGTGTCAAACGAGGCCATGTTTTACCGCCTCGTACAACACGGGATCCTGAGCTACCCGCAGAAAGAGGAGTTTTTCACGTCGGTGAAACGATCCGCCGCTCAACCTGAACCGGCCGGACCACGGATCAGCGACCTCGAACAGCACTTGCCTCGCAAGCTGTTGACTCATGTGGTCGACCTGGTGAAGGCCGAGAAAGCGAGCATGGGCAAAGCCGCGGAATGGACGTTCGCCGCACGCGACGAAGTGGAAAGTTACCTGTACCAGTTGAGCGAGGACGTGATGGAACTCGGCCTCGCTGAAACGGAGGGCATGTAGGGCTAGTGTAGTCCGCCTTACAAGATGGTGTCTTATGAACGAGGGATTTTCTCCGAGTCCACGGCGCGAGGAGGACGCGAATCAGGATTCGCAACCGACGAGCAACACAGGAATCGGGAAAAAGACCCGTTCCTCCTCCCCCCGCACCGCGGCTGATTCCTCACGCTTTCCCACAAAATCAGAAGACACCCTCTGTAACGCGGGCTGCACCAGATGAGTTCAAGACCAATGCCCCTCGTCTGCGACGCATCCGTTGTGTTCAATCTCGGCCACCGGGGCCGACTCGAAACCTTGGCAGCCTCGCTGAACGAAGCCTGCGGGCTGCTCATCACGCCTGATGTGGAACCCGAGGTCACCTGCGACCCGCACGGAGGTTTCTACGATGAATTTCTGCGGACCCATTTCACAAGGTTCGATGACGCACTGACGGCTCTGGCGGCGATTCCCGCTGATTTCAGCCCGCTGCTGGGTGACGGGGAGCGAAGCGTTCTCTCCGTCGCCCGGCAGCGCCGATGTGCGGTCGCGATTGATGAAACACTCGCACGCAAAGCGGCACTGGCCATGGGGCTGGAACTGACTGGTACTCTCGGACTCATGGATATGGCAGTGCATCGCAACTGGCTGGACGAAGCACTCGCCATGGAGGCAGTCCATCGCCTGCAGCAAAACCGGTTCTTCCTGCCCGTGAAACCAGGCGCCAATGACGATTTCCCGGAATACATGGTGAAGGTGAAAAAGAAGTTCGCAGGCAGGTAGCACTCCATCGGAATCCCCCTCCCCACCCGCGTTCCACCCAAAAAACCCCTCGCGGGTTTAGTTCACATGCATTAACCATCAGGCGTCTCTTTTCCAGACCCTGACATGCCTCTCCAAGCCCAACCCGCCGACCCCATTGGCCGGGTCATGGCCGTCAATCATCACCTCAAAATCGCCCTCGACCTCGTCTCCGACGCCGTCGCCATCGTCGATTGCGGCCCCCTCTCCTCCCTGGGCCCTCCCATCCTCTACGCCAATCGCGCCCTCGCCGCCGCCTGCGGAACGGATCCCTCCGCCCTCGTCGGCCAACCCCTCGCCGCCATCACCGCCGACCCCGCCCCTCTCCTCGCCGCACTCCGCCTCGCCCACCCGGAACCCACTCCCGTCAAAGGCACCCTCCACAGCCGCATCCCCTGCTCGTGGCTCTGCGCCCCCGTCCGCGACGCCTCCGGCCGCATCCTCAACTACATCCTCACCGCCAAACCCCTCCCAGCTTCCCCGGCCCCCCAACCCGGCACCCTCCGCCACTTCGACGGCCCTCCCCCGTCTCCTGACAAATGGTCTCAGGACATGGTCGACATCGTCATCGAATCCTCCCGCTTCCTCGCCCACGATTTCAATAACGCCCTCACCGCCATCCTCCTCCCCATCGAATTGGTCATGTCCAAGCTCCCGGAAGGCGGCGACCTCCACGACAAACTCAAAATCACCCAGGACTCCGCACGCCGCGCCACTGAAATCGCCAAAGACTTCCTCCACTACTTCAAAAACCACTCCTCCTCCCGCGAACGCACCCAGCTCGCCCCGCTCCTCGGCCGCTCCCTCCGCCTCGCCACCTGCGCCCAGAACATCCACTGGAACCTCGAAACCGCAGACCCTCTCTGGGACGCCCACGTCCACGTCGGTGACATCGAACGCGTCGTCCTCAATCTCGTCCGCAATGCCATCCAGGCCATGCCCGGCGGCGGTCAGCTCCTCGTCAAAGCCTTCAACCACTCCCAGGATTCCTCAGGCAAAGGCGGCCTCCTCCCAGGCCCCTACGTCGTCATCTCCGTCCGCGACTGGGGCCCAGGCATCCCCGAAAAACACCTCCCTCACCTCTTCCACAGCCGCTTCACCACCAAACCAGACGGCAACGGCTGCGGTCTCCCCATCTGCCACCAGATTGTCCGCGACCACGGCGGCGAAATCTTCGTTCAGTCCGTCCCTAACATCGGCACCGCCTTCCACATCTTCCTCCCCGCCATCACCTCAACGGCACCACACACGCCCACTCCCGCTCGCACTCCCGCTCCCATCCCAGCCTCGTTCTCCTCGGATCCCTTCCTCCCCGCTCTCACCGCCACGCCCGCACCCGGCCACCCCTCCATCCTCGTCATCGAAGACGAAGAAGGCATCCGCTTCGCCATCCACGCTGCCTGCCTCCAACTCAATCTTCCAGTCCACCTCACCCCCACCGGCGAAGCCGGCATCCAGCTCTACCGCGACCACCTCCGCTCCGGCCACCCCTTCGATATCATCATCCTCGACATCAACCTCGGCGGCAACCTCAACGGCATCGAGGTCTTCCACGAAATCCGACGCCTCATCCCAGACGCCATCATCGTCGCCACCAGCGGCCAGTACTCGGAATCCGAAATCAAAGCCTACGAATCCCTCGGCTTCTCAGGCTTCCTCCCCAAACCCTTCAGCATCGAGGAATTCAAGGACGTCCTCCGCCGCCTCCTCGCAGTCCCGGCATGATGCGCCCTTGCACCACCCCGCGCGCCAGACCTTTCATCACCCCCACTGCGCCATGAACTCAGATGCCTTCAAAAGCTACCTCACCGCCGTCGATGCCAAACACATCGACCTCCCGTGGTGCCACGTCGAGGAATTCGTCTCCCCAGGCAACGCCGGCTCCAAAGAACTCTACCTCTGCCGCGCCACCTTCCCACCAGGCGAAGCCCACCTCTTCCACTTCCACCCAGGCCGCGAAGAAATCATCTTCGTCGTCGAAGGCCACGCCGAACAATGGGTCGGCACCGAAAAACGCCTCCTCGGCCCAGGCGAAATGGCCCTCATCCCCGCAGGCACCCCGCACATGACCTTCAACCCGGGCCCCGCAACCCTCAAATTCCTCGCCATCCTCAACAACATCCGCGGCCCCGAACCCATGGTCGTCGACTGCTTCCGCGAGGAACCATGGGTCTCCCTCTTCACTCCCATCGAGTACCCGCCCGTCGCCTGACACCCCCCTCTTTCTCCCTTCACACCCACAACCACACCGCTCGATACCATGCCCAATCCCTGGACCGGAAAAGGAAACCCCTACACCCGCCTCGAAGTCGTCGAACGCCTTCACGAAACCATCCGTAAAGGCGAACCCATCATCGCCGCAGGCGCGGGCACCGGCATCAGCGCCAAATTCATCGAAAAAGGCGGCGCAGACCTCATCATCATCTACAACTCCGGCCGCTTCCGCATGATGGGCCACGGCTCCACCTGCGGCATGATGGCCTACGGCGACGCCAACGCCATCGCCATGGAAATCGGCGAATACGAGGTCCTCCCAGTCGTCGAAGACGTCCCCGTCATCTGCGGCGTCCACGCCACCGACCCACGCCGCCGCATGTGGCACTGGCTCCTCCAGCTCAAAGACATGGGCTTCAGCGGCGTCAATAACTTCCCCACCCACACCATCGTCGATGGCCACTTCCGCGGCGTCCTCGAAGAAACCGGCATGAGCGTCCAGAAAGAATACGACATGGTCAAACTCGCACGCCGCATGGACCTCTTCTCCGTCGTTTACGTCGGAGCAGCAGACGAAGCCAAAGCCATGGCCGAAGCCGGTGCCGACGCCATCATCGCCCACGTCGGCACCACCATCGGCGGCTCCATCGGCGTCACCGGCGCCGTCTGCACCATGGACGACGCCGTCGAACGCACCAACTCCATCATCGCAGGAGCCAAATCCTCCGGCCGCAAAGACATCATCTTCCTCAGCCACGGCGGACCCATCTGCTCCCCCGAAGACGCCGCCCAGGTCAACGAACGCACCGGCTGCGTCGGCTTCGTCGGAGCTTCCAGCCTCGAACGCATGGGCGTCGAACAATCCCTCATCGACCTCACCAAACGCTTCAAGCAAATCCCCGCCCCAGCCGCCAGAACCTTCTTCAATCAGTAACACCGACTTCTACTAACACCCTTCCCGGCAGCAGGGACGCGCCCACCAGCGCGTCCCTGCCCCTTTTCCACCCGACCCCGCGGGATCACCTCCCGCTCGCCCGGCAATGAAAGCCATCCACGCTGACATCACCACCCTTTCCGTCGACGCCATCGTCAACGCGGCCAACTCCTCTCTTTTAGCCATCCAATCATGCGCCGATTCCCCCCTCGACATCACCTTCTGCTGCTTTTCCCCCGCTGATCTCGATCACTATACCCAGCAGCTGGGAGCTTAACCCCCACCTCATCCATGTAGCCAACCATCCCCAATCGATGCACTATGCGAATCTCACTGAAAAAGCGGACTGTCCTCATTTCCATCACCGCCTTGCTTATCCTCGGGGGCGCATGGCTCTCGCAATCACGCGCGCCTGACTTCTGGGGCTACGGCAAACTCGCCGTCACTGACGGAACGCCGGATTCCCCCATCTATTACCTGGAAGTCCGCGGCGTCGGTGCCCAACCGACCATCGCTAGACTTGTAAGGTTTGCAGACCATTCAGCCACGCCGAAAAATGCACTCGCCGTGTCGCATCGCGTTTCATCCGAATTTGATGCCTTTACTCAGAACTCAGACCGCTGGAACCGCCAGTTCATTCTGATGGCCGGCCGCACCATCGACGAAAAAATCCTCATCCCCATCGACACATCCTTGGCTCGAACCCTTTTCGACAGACAAGGGTCGCCCTTCGGGAACTACCAGTCATTCGAAAAACTGTGGGCCGAACACGTCGCCTCTCACCTCCCCGCCCAGAACTAGCGCGTGACCATCTGCAAATCCCGCAGACGCCCACCTATCCACCCGCGCCGCAAGCGCTTCCTATCCGCAACACGAGCTGCGCCCGGGATCCGCACTGCAATCCAACCAATCCTTAACAATCAGATTCATAGCATGATTCATGGGGAAAAATCACAGGTCAACGGAGCCGGTCGCATGGTCCTGGCTGGTTCTTTGTTTTGGCGTCTGGGCGGGGCTTCCATGGTTGGGTAGAGTTTCTGGTCAGGATCAGGTGCAGTCCCTCGGGTTCGTCAGCGGCCCGGCCGCCGGACCGCAGCGGAATGTGGATTTGGGGTACTCTCCGGCGGGGAACCGCTATCTGGCGGTCTGGGACGACAAGCGGCCCTCCGCTTTTGGTCAGGAAAACATCCGGGGACGTTTCATGGGCGCAGGTGAAGACTTTCCGATTTGCGAGGCGGCCGGGGAGCAGAAGCGACCCTCCCTCGCCCCCATCGACGACGGTTTCATGGTGTTTTGGGAAGACCGGCGCAATAATAGTGACCCGAAGGGACCCCGGGACATCTTCACGGCCAAAGTCACCACTGGCGGAATCGTGCAGCCGCTAGGAGGCAGACAACTCTCCTTTGAGGCGGCGGACGAGAGTGATGTGGAAGCTGCCGGAAATCGAAAAGGCACCATCGCGGTTTGGGAAGCCTCCGGGCCGGAACCAGGTCTGTATGCCAGTCGAACCGGTCCCACCGGCCTGGCCCTGGATGCCACTCCATTTCTGGTAGGCCGTGGGCAATTCTCGGAGCCCGATGTGGCGGCGAATGATGATGGATTCATGATCGTTTGGGAGAGCTTCGAGGGGGCTCGCCGGATTATGGGAACCTTTGTAAAATGGGATCTGGGTGGCGGGGCGCAGATTGGGCCCGAATTCGAAGTAGGACCGTTTCTGGATGGGGAGGCCGAGCCCGAAGTGATCAGGTCAGGAGGTTTCTTTCTGGTCAGTTGGTCCTACCGGGGAACGGATGGGGAGGCCGCCACAATTGTAGGAAG
>JAIXVE010000326.1 GCA_027483175.1 Verrucomicrobiaceae bacterium
GTGCGGTGTCTGAATCTGATGGGGTGGTCATGCTGAGCGATGTCTATACCACTAGACATAATCCGGCGCAAATAAAAAGAGGCCTCGCGGCGTTTTGTGACTTTCCAGTCCGGCACCCGAACTGATGAACGCGCAGGGAATTGCGTTGCAGAGTGCGACCGATTCGGGGATACTCGGGGAGGAAGCGATTGCTGGAGGGCAGACCTTTTATGTGAGGATCCGGTCGCAGGATGAGTATGCGGAGGGATGGAGATTGTTGTGGGTGCTGGATGATGCGCTTGAGCCGAATGATACGGCGGGGGCGGCGCGGCATGTGGGGACACTGGCGGCGGGCGGGCGTTTGGAGATTCGAGGGCTGACGGTGCTGGACGCAGATTATTACACGTTCCGGAGTGTGCTGCCTGCGGGAGTGGCGATTGTGGTGGCGGCGATTCCGGATACTGTACCGAGTGCGATTTGGGGGGATGGTTTGGAGGTGATTAGCGGCAGTACGAGCGCGGAGGAGTTCAGGAATTACGCGATACTGACGACGACTGAGAACGGGTTGGTGACGGTGGTGGTGTATGGCGGGCCGCACGGGTACCGGTTGCTGATCAAGCCACAGAGTGCGTATGACGTGTGGCAGCGCGGGGTGAGTCAGAATGAGGGTGGCGATCCGGTGCCGCGTTATCTACCTGCCTGGAGCGATCACGATGGTGACGGGGTTCCTGCGGGATTAGAGTGGGCGTTGAGGCGGTCACCGTTGGTGGCGACGCCGAGTGCGATATCTCAGCCGTACTTGAGCGGGGGCGAGTGGAAAGTGAACGTGGCGATGCCGCAGGGTGGGCCGGTGGCGTTGATTCAGGTGAAGGAATCTGCGGATTTGCTGGAGTGGAATGGGGTGGCGGCGGCGCGGACGAATTTCGGGGGATCGGTGATACCGGCGGGGCGGACGGCGGGAGCGGTGATTACGCTGAGTCGGCCGGGGGTGCCGCGGCAGTTTCTGCGGTTTGGGGTGGATGACTGAGAGGGTCGGCGAGGCCGGCGATGCGGGCCATGGAGAAGTCGTAGGCGGTGAATTCGAGGATGACGCGATCGCCTTCGGAGCAGGAGAAGGGCGGGGTGGATTTGCCGGGGAGGTGAGCGATGAGAGGCCAGCCGTTAGGGGCGGTGGCGTCCCATGAGCGGCCGTCTGGGCGGGCGTGGAGGAGCGTGCCGGTGGAGCGGATGGGGTTGGGGGCGGGCATGGCGGGAGTGCTAGGGCGGACGGTCAGGTGGCGTTGCGTTTGAGGAGGTCGCGGAGGGCATTGAAGCCGGATTTGGCTTCATCGACGGAGACTGGGGCGCGGCGGATTTCTTCCCATGTGTGAGGCTGGACCCAGTTGCGGTCGAGTTCGCGGAGGAAAGTGCTGGGCTGAGTGGGCTGGCGATCGCCCCATTTGAGACGGGAGCCGCAGTAGGTGATCGTGAGCCGTTTCATGGCGCGGGTGATGGCGACGTAGAGGAGACGGCGTTCCTCGTCTTTGGTGCCTTCGTCGGCGGATCGTTTGTGAGGGAAGATGCCTTCTTCGAAGCCGGGGATGTAGACGACGGGGAATTCGAGGCCCTTGGAGGCATGGACTGTGATGAGACTGACGCCTTTTTGTTTTTCGAGTTCGTCGCCGGAGTCGCGGTCGTCGTCGAGGCCGACGGAGGCTAGGAAGTCGATGAGGTCGGTTTCCGAGCGGATGTTGCGTTCCTTCATGGACTCGAGGAGTTCGAAGATGGCTTTTTCGCGCTGGGCTTCTTCTTCGGGGTCCTTGCACTGGCGTTTGAGCCATGGGATGTATTCGATGGAGTCGAGGAGGGCCTTGAGGTAGGCGGACATTTCGGGGTATTGTCCGGTGAGACGGTCCTGCCATTCGCGCATGAAGGCGGTGAAGGAGGCGACTGCGGAGCGGCTGCGAGCGGAGAGGGAGGCGGTGAAGCCCTCGTTTTCGAGAGTGGAGGAGATGGGTTCCTTGCGAGCGGCGCTGGCTTCGAGGACGGCTTCGATGACGGATTCGCCGATGCCGCGCGGGGGAGTGTTGATGATGCGGAGGAGGTTGATGTCGTCGCTGCGGTTCACCATGAGGTGGAGCCATGCGAGGGCGTCCTTGATTTCGCGGCGGTCGAAGAAGCTGCGACCGCCGATGATGCGGTAGGGGATTTTGCGGCGGCGCATGTTCTCCTCGAACGGGCGGATCTGGCTATTGGTGCGGAAGAGGAGGGCGAAGTCGTCGAACTGGAGTTGTTCGCGGCCTCTGAGGAGTTCGATTTCCTCGACGATGAATTCTGCTTCTTCCTTATCGCCGGGCATGGAGATGAGGCGGACAGGTTCAGCGCCTTCGCGGGCGCTCCAGAGTTTTTTTGGTCGGCGTTCGCGGTTGTTGCGGATGACCCCGTTGGCGGTGTTGAGGATGGGGTTGGTGCTGCGGTAGTTTTCCTCGAGAGTGACGACGGTGGGGTTAGGGAAATGGCGTTCGAATTCGAGGATGTTGGAGATTTCCGCGCCGCGGAAGCCGTAGATGGACTGGTCGTCATCGCCGACGACGCAGATGTTGCGGTGGGGGCCGGTGAGACGGCGGAGGAGGTCCATCTGGAGCCTGTTAGTGTCCTGGAATTCGTCGACCATGATGTGGTCGTAGCGGGCCTGCCATGCGGCGGCGACGTCCGGGAAGTCGCGGAGGAGTTTTTCAGCGAGGGTGAGGAGGTCGTCGAAGTCCACGGCGTTGAGGAGCTTCATCTGGCGGTGGTATTCGCGGCCGACGTCGTTGATGAGCGCCTGGGGGTTAGGGTCAGCGGGGATGCCCTTGTTGCGCTGGCGGGAGAGGAGACTGATGGCGGTATCGGCGTCGAGTTTTTCGCCATGGGCGGCGCATTTGACGATGATGCGCTTCATGAGGCCGGACTGCTCGCTCTGGGTGTAAATGGTGAAGTTGTGTTTGTAGCCGAGGCGTTCGATGTCGCGGCGGAGGATGCGGACGCAGAGACTGTGGAAGGTGGAGATGGTGAGTTTGGAGGCTTTGGCTTTGGCGACCATGGAGCCGACGCGTTCGCGCATTTCGTTGGCGGCCTTGTTGGTGAAGGTGACGGCGAGGATGGAGTCCGGGCGGACGCCCTTGGAGAGCAGGTGGCAGATGCGGGTGGTGATGACGCGGGTTTTGCCGGTGCCTGCGCCTGCGAGGATGAGGACTGGGCCGCTGATGGTCTGGGCGGCCTTGCGCTGGGCAGGATTGAGGTCTTCGAGGCGCATTGTGGGGAGGAGAGGAGGAGCGTGGAGGCGGGGCTTGGGGACGTGGCGCGAGGGGTGGGGCAAGTCAATCGGCGAAGGGAAACGGGAGGAATTGGCTTGAAGGTGGGGGAGTGCTGGGGCAGCGCAGAGGGACTGTGGATAAAGGCCTGCTGATCCGGAAAATCATAGAACATCTGAAGGGAACGCTTGAGGCGGGGATGGAGGCGGCGCGTGCGACGAGTGCGGCGGCGACGGATCCTGACAGCAAGGCGGAGAACAAGTACGACACGAGGAATCTGGAGGCGTCGTATCTGGCGCGGGGGCAGGCGGCTCGGGTGGTGGAGACGCGGGAGGCGCTGATGGAGTATGAGACCCTTGTGCCGCGTGAGTATGGGGCGGGGAAGGCGATCGGGGAGGGAGCGCTGGTGGCGCTGCGGGGTGGGGACGGGGAATTTTTCTGTTTTCTGGGGCCTGCGGCTGGGGGGATGGAGATTGAGGTGGAGGGGAGCAGCGTGATGGTGATCACGGCGGCGTCGCCGCTGGGGTCGCGGTTGTGGAAGCGGCGGGCGGGCGAGCGAGTGGAGTTGAGCGCGGGCCGGGCGGCGAGTGCGGTGGAGATTGTGGCGGTGACGTGAGTGGGGGCGGCGGGCGGGGGTCAGTCTTTGGCGGTGCGGACGTCGAGGGCGTCGCGGAGGCCATCGCCTGCGAAGTTGAGGCAGAAGAGGGTGGCGGAGAAGAAGAGGGCTGGGAAGGTGAGCATCCACCAGCTGGTTTCGATGTTTTTGGCACCGTCGTTGATGAGCGTGCCCCATGAGGTGCCGGGGGGCTGGACGCCGAGGCCGAGGAAGCTGAGACCGGCTTCGAGGAGCATGACGGCTGGGACGGTGAGGGTGGCGTAGACGATGACGGGGCCGAGGACGTTAGGGAGGATGTGGCGGGCGATGATTTTCCATGAGGGGAGGCCGAGGGAGCGGGCGGCTTCGACGAATTCCTGGCGGACGAGGGATTGGACCTGAGCGCGGACGATGCGGGACATGGTGAGCCATTCGACGGCTCCGATGGCGGCGAAGACCACGTAGATGCTGTTGCCGAAGCGCTGTTCGACGAATTCGCCGAGGGTGGCGGTGAGGAGGATGACGAAGATCATGAAGGGGAGCGCGTAGAGGATGTCTACGAGGCGCATCATGAAGGCGTCGGTGCGGCCGCCGACGTAGCCTGCGGTGGCGCCGTAGGAGACCCCGATGAAGAGGGCGACGAGCGTGGCGATGAGACCGACCATGAGGGAGACGCGGCCGCCTTTAAGGGTTCTGACGAGGAGATCGCGGCCGAGACTATCGGTGCCGAGCCAGTGGGTGGCGGTGATGGAGGTGCCGGGGACGAGGGAGGAGGTTCCTGGGGGGACGGCTTTGAGTTTGAGATCCTGGGCGTCGGGCTGCCATGGGAGGAACCATGGCCCGGCGATGCAGACGACGATGATGAGGGAGAGGATGACCATGCCAGCGACGGCGGCACGGTTGCGGCGGAGGCGGGCCCATGAGTCCTGCCAGAGCGAGCGGCCGCGGACGGAATCGTGGGTTGGGGAGACGAGGGAAGCGGAAGCGGTCATGAGGAGAGACGGACGCGCGGGTTCATCCATGCGACGATGATGTCGGCGACGAGGTTCATGGCGACGAGGAGGGCGGCGTAGAGGACGGTGGTGGCTAGGATGAGCGTGTAGTCGCGGTTGAAGACTGCGCTGACGAAGTGCTGGCCGAGGCCTGGGAGATTGTAGATTTTCTCGATGATGAACGAGCCGGTGGTGATGCCGGCGAGGGCTGGGCCGAGGAAGGCGGCGACGGGGAGGAGACCGTTGCGGAGCGTGTGGCGGATGATGATGAGCCAGCCGGGGACCCCTTTGGCGCGGGCGGTGCGGATGTAGTCCTGACTGAGAACCTCGAGCATGCCGCCGCGGGCGAGACGGGAGATGTAGGCGGCGTAGGATAGGCCCATGGTGGCGGCGGGGAGGATCCAGTCGGTGGGTTCGAACCAGCCGGCGACATTGAGGAGACGCCATTTGAGGCCGAAGAAGGCGATGAGGATGGGGCCCATGACGAAGGTGGGGAGACAGATGCCGATCATGGCGAGGGACATTGGGCCGACGTCGAGCCATGTGTTGCGTTTGACGGCGGCGATGATGCCGGCGGGGAGCCCGATGGCGAGGGCGACGACGAGGGCGGCGGCGCCGACGATGAGGGAGACCGGGAAAGAGTCGCGGATGATCTTGCCGTTCCGCATGCCCTGATTCTTCATAGAGAGCCCGAAGTCGCCGCGGCCGTAGGAGGAGAGGGCTTTCCAGTACTGGACGGAGAGGTTTTCGTTGAGACCGTACTGGCGTTCGAGTTCCTTTTTGACGTCAGGGTTCATGCTTTTCTCGGAGGCGAAGGGATCGCCTGGGGCGAGACGGATCATGAAGAACGTCATGGTGAAGACCGCGAGGAGGACGGCCGCGGACTGGAGGAGACGACTAGCGATGAAGCGGAGCATGGATGGGGAAGATGGGCGGGTGGGTTATTCCCTGCGGAGTTCGCCGTCCATGGAGCTAGGGGGAGGCGGGTAGCGGAGGTCGAAGTATTTCCACATGCGGTCGTCGA
>JAIXVE010000084.1 GCA_027483175.1 Verrucomicrobiaceae bacterium
GTGAACACGATCAATGACGGGGCGGTGCTTTCGGTGGGCGCGGGTGGATCGACTGGGAGTGTGGGGACGGGGAACATCTCGAACTTCGGGGAGCTTCGGTTCAACCGGATTGACAGCATCACGCTGACGCAGTCGATTGCCGACCTTCCGACGGATACGGGGATGGTGCGTCAGGTGGGTGCGGGGCGGACGATCCTGACGGGTGTGAGCAATTATTACGGTGACACGCGGGTGGAGGCCGGGGTGCTGGAAGTTGATGGGGCGCTGCGGACGACGCGGACGACGGTGACTGGTAGTGGGACCTTGTCCGGGGATGGTTCGGTGGCGGATGTGGTGATGGATGGAGGGACGCTGGCTCCGGGCGGGCGGATTGGGAGGCTGATGACGGGGGCGGTGACGACGGTTTCGCCGACGAGCACGTTTGCCTTCCAGATTGGCGGCCTGACGGCGGTGAGTGGCCATGACCAGGTTGAATCGAGCGGGTCGGTGGCACTAGGGAATGGGGCGCTGGCGGTGCAGCTGGTGGATGGGTATGTGCCGGCGTTTGGCGACAAGTTCCTGATCTGGCTGAATGATGGAGCGGATCCGGTGGCGACGTATTTTGCCGGATTGCCTGAAGGGGCGTCGTTTGCGGCGGATGGGTCGGCGGATCCGGACGACCGCTGGTTCATCAGTTATGTTGAGAGCAGCCTTGCGGGGTCGAGCGGGAACGACATTTCGATCACGTATGTGCCGGAACCGTCGGTGGCGCTGACGGCGGGCGGGGCGCTGCTGGCGCTGGGGATGCGTCGCCGGCGTGCCTGAGGATGCTAAGAGTCACCGCCTTCCGGATGGTCCGGGGGGCGGTGGAGCGGGCGGGTTTCCGGAGGGATGGTGGATTGACTGAGCGGGGAAATTTCCGGAGAGGTGGGGATGCCGAATCGAATGCTGACTGTACTGAGGGCGCTGGTGCCGGGGTTGTTCTGTGTTAGTGCGGGATGGAGTGCCGGGAGTGACGGGGGGCGGATGGTTGCGGACGAGGACACGGGGATCACGATTCGTGAGGGATTCGATGCGGAGCTGCTGTATGAGGTGCCGGTGAGCCAGGGGTCGTGGGTGGCGATGGCGTTTGATCCGCGGGGGCGGCTGATTGTTTCCGACCAGGATGACAAGGGTATGTTCCGGGTGACGCTGCCTGGGGAGGGAGCGGGGATCCGGGTGGAGAGCCTGCCGGGATTTCCGTATGAGCCGGTGGATTGGGGGAAGCGGAAGGTGGGCGGGGCGTTAGGGCTGCATTATGGGTTCGGGAGTCTTTATCTGGCGAACATGCGGGGATTCTACCGGATTCGGGACATGGATGGGGACGATCGGTTTGATGAGTTCACGATGCTGAAGAAGCTGAACGTGGGGTATGAGCATTCGGCGCATTCGATCATTGCGACGGCGGATGGCAAAGGGATGTATCTCGTGAGCGGGAATTTCACGAGGGTGCCGGAGGGGACGGTTTCGAAGCAGAAGCCGGTGTGGGGGGAGGATTCGCTAACGGGTTCGATTCCGGATCCGATGGGGCATGCGGTGGGGTTGAAAGCGCCGGGGGGATGGGTGTGCCGGGTGTCGCCGGACGGGAAGGAATGGACGATGGTGGCGTCGGGGTTCCGGAATTCGGTGGATCTTGCGCTGAATCGGGAGGGGGAGTTGTTCACGTATGATTCAGACATGGAGTTTGATGTGGGGAGCCCGTGGTATCGGCCGACGCGGATCAATCATATCACGTCGGGAGCGGAGTTCGGGTGGCGGTCAGGGTCCGGGGTGTGGCTGGATTACTTTGCGGACAGTAACGGGTCGGTGCTGGACATGGGACCGGGATCGCCGACGGGGATGAGTTTTGGTTATGGGTCGGGATTTCCGGCGGATTATCAGGAGAGACTGTTTGTGTGTGACTGGACGTTCGGGACGATTTTCGCGGTGGAGTTGAGTGAGAGCGGGTCGAGTTACACGGGGAGGAAGGCGGAGTTTCTGCATGGGAGCCCGTTGAATATAGCGGCGATGCGGTTCGGGCCGGATGGGGCGATGTATTTTGTGACGGGTGGGAGGACGACGGCGTCGAGGCTGTACCGGGTGAGGTACACGGGAGGGAAGCGGGAGGGTGTTGTCAGGGATCGAGGGGTGGCGGAGGCGGAGAAGCGTGCGTTGCGTCACAAGCTGGAGCGGTGGCACGGGAATGGTGGTGGTGGGGCGGACGCGGTGGCGGAGGTGTGGCCGTATTTGTCGGATGAGGATCGGAGCATCCGGTATGCGGCGAGGGTGGCGTTGGAGTGGCAGGATCCGGAGAGCTGGCGGGAGCGGTGGATGGCGGAGAAGGGGGCGCGTGCGGTGATTTACGGGGCGATTGCGTTGAGCCGGGTGGGCGACAAGGGGCAGGGCGGGCGGGTGCTGGAAAAGCTAGGCGAGGTGCGGTACGGGGAGTTGGGGAAAGAGGATCGGCTGGCGCTGCTGCGGGCGTACGGGTTGTGTTTTCTGAGGATGGGGCGGCCGTCGGCGGAGAAACTGGCGGAGGTGATAGGGCGGCTGGATGCGCACTATCCGTCGGTGGACGACCGGGAGAATGCGGAGTTGTGTCGGTTGCTGGCGTGGCTGGACGCGCCTTCGGTGGTGGGCAAGACGACGGCGCTGATGAAGGCGGCGAAGGCGGAGGTGGTGGAATATGACAAGGAGATGCTGGAGCGGCACGAGTATGGCGGGGCGATTCTGAAGATGATGGCGAACACGCCGAATACGAAGAGTATTCACTATGCGTATTGTCTGAGGGGAGTCCGGGCGGGGTGGACGGAGGAGGATCGGAAGTATTTCTTCGGGTGGCTGAACGAGGCGTTAGTGAAGGACGGGGGGAAGAGCTTTGCGGGGTTTATCCGGGCGATTCGGAAGGATGCGATTGCGCGGCTGGAGACGAAGGATGTGGAGATGCTGGCGGGGATGCTGGCGGATTTTCCGACGGTGGATCTGTCGACGCTGCCGAAGCCTGCGGGGCCGCCGGGGAACTGGACGGTGGAGAGTGCGGAGAAGCTGTTCGGGGGGGAGTTGCGGGGCAGGGATTTTGAGAATGGGAAGAAGATGTTTTCTGCGGGGTTGTGTGTGGCGTGTCACCGGTTTGGGGGAGAAGGCGGGCATTCCGGGCCTGATCTGGGGACGGTGGGGAACCGGTTTGCGATCCGGGACATTCTGGTGGCGATCTGCGAGCCGAGTGCGTCGATTTCCGAGCAGTACATGGCGAGCATTGTGAAGCGGAAGAGCGGGGATCCGCTGTATGGGCGGTTGATCATCCGGAATGACGATGAGGTGGCGGTGGCGTCGAATCCTTTTGACCTGAACGAGCTAACAAAAGCGGCGGCGGGTGAGGTGGAGAGTGTGGAGTTCTCGCCGGTGTCGATCATGCCGCCGGGGATGATTGCGGGGATGAACGGGGAGGAAGTGAAGGATCTGATGGCGTTTCTGCTGTCGGGCGGAGACGCGGGGCACAGAGTATTCCGGAAGGAATAGGGCGCGGGTTTTTGTCAGGCGGTGGCCATGGGTGAGCCCATGCGAGCGTAGAGTTCGCGGCATTGGGCGCTGTGGGCGAGGAGGTCGTCGGCGAGGGTGACGCGGCCTGGTTCGAAGATGGTGATGGTGCTGGATCCGCCGAAGCGGAACATGCCTTTTTCTGCACCTTTGGCGACTGGTTGGCCGGGCGTCATGGATTGGACGATGCTGCCGACGTTGGTGGCGCCGATTTCGAGGAGGAGGACGGTGCCGAAGCGATCGGTTTCGAGGCGTGTGAGGACCCGTTTATTTTCCCAGAGATAGGCGAGACGGCGGCGGAGGGCGATGGGGCTGACGGAGTAGAGATGGCCGTCGAGGAGGGTTGGGGTGTCCGGGGTTCCGGCGCAGGGGAAGTGGAAGCGGTGGTAATCGACCGGGCAGAGACGGCTGAGGACGAGGGAACCGGCGGCGTATTCTGCGGCGAGATCGTGACTGCCGAGGAGAGCGGGGAGGTTGAAGTGCTGACCTTTGACGAAGACGCTGTTGATCTGGTCGGCGCGTGCGAAGCCGAGGTGGCGGCCGTCGGCGGGGAAGACGACGGAGGCTGGGTTAGGGTCGATGGGCCGGGCGGCGGGGTTGAGGCGGCGGCTGAAGAAGTCGTTGAAGGTGGCGAAGGAGTCGGGCGAGTCGGCGAATTCGGAGGGGTCGAGATGGTAGTGCTTGATGAAGGGGGTGATTCTGGCGCGGCTGGCTGGGTGGTCCATGCGGTGGCCGTACCAGCGGGAGAAGGCGACGCGTCTGATGAGAGCGGCGACGACGAGACGGCCGACGGGGTTTTCGTAGGCGGCGCGGAGGAAGCCCTCGCCGTAGATGGATTCCTGTTCGAGCCGGCCGGAGTGGCGGTTGAAGAAAGTGATAGGATCGCCGGGCATGGGAGGGATCAGGCGTCGTGGTCGTTGATGTGGAAGTCGAACGATTTGCGGGACATGAGGAGGATGAGGACGACTGGGAGGAGTGTGCCTGCGGCGAGGAGGGCGGCATTGAGTGAGCCGCCGGTGCGGGCTGCTGCGCCTTCGGTGAAGCCTGCGGCCTGGGACTGCTGGAACGTCAGGAAAAAGGCTGTGCCGAGGGCGAGGGAGGCGAGGAGGAGGAGCCACCAGCCGGATTTGCGTTGAGCGGCGGCGAGGAGGGAGGCGAAGAGGAAGACGATGCCGGTGCCGGCCCATGCGGGCAGGGAGATGGCGTGGTTGGTGAAGGCGCCGAAGGCCGGGAAGTTGAAGCCTGCGAAGCCGAGAGAGAGCGTGATGGTGGCGACGGCGATCCCGGCGAGGAATGCCATGAGGACGGGGACGGGACGGGCGTCGGTCCAGCAGGGGAGCAGTTGAGTGGCGGCGCAGGCTCTGGTGGCGGAGTCGCGCTGGGCGATGCCGATGAAGGCGAGGGGGATGGCGAGTCCGGCGACGGCGGCGACGATGAGGAATCTGGCGCTGCCGGAGGGGAGGGAGAGGGCGTTGCCTGAATCGCCCATGAGGTAGAAGGCGGCGGCGGCGGCGGTTCCGGCCCATGTGAGGGTGAAGAGAACAAGGAGCCAGCCGAGTGCGTGGATGAGAGGGGGTGCCCAGCGTCGGTAGGCGACGGCTCCGGTGCCGAGGAGGAGGAGGAGGGCGGCGGCGGCTCCTGTGGTGAACATGGTGAGGATGTCCTGGCTGTGGGCTGGGGTTGAGCTGGTGACGCTGATGGTGGCGCTGGTTGAGATGGTGGCGAGGTAGAGACCTGCGATGATGAGGAGGGCACCGCCGACGAGGAGACCGATGCTGGTGGCGGCATCCTCGTCGTGATCGGGGTCGGACTCGGAGAATGGTTCGGGCGGGCTTACGGGAGATTGAGCGAGCGGGACGAAGGCAGCCGGGGCGGCTGCGGGTTCCGGTGCTGGGGGGGATGGTTCTGTGGTGGCCGAAGCGGCGGCGGCGGCGGCGCGGGTGACGATGGGAGGGAGGAACGGTTTGGGTTCCTGGGGGAGGTCGGCTTCAGTGATGGCAGCGGACGTGATGGCGGCGGGAGCGTCTGGTTCGGGCGGGACGTCGGATTTGAGGAGAGCGGAGAGCGACGTCCAGTTGTCATCGGTGTCGTCTTCCGGGCCTGGGTCGAAGAAGGCGGTTGGGGAGAAGGCTTCGTGGGTGGGAGGCGCTTCTGACTGGGGAGGGGACGGAGGTTGCTGGGAGGCAGGGATGGTGTGGACGGGCGTTGCGAGCTTTGCGGCGAGACTGCCGAGGAGCAGGGCGGGGTGTTCGACGTCGGCGACTGGGTCGAGCGTACGAGGGGCTGGGAGAACCGGTTTGGCGGGAGCGGGCGGGGAGGCTGGTGGCAGCTCTGCGGCGGGCGCGGGTGGCGGGTTTGCCGGGTCGGTGAGGGGCTGAGGTGGGGCGGGATCCGGTTCTGCGAGGGTGGCGGCGCGGAGGAGGGCGGCGAGGTTTGGATTGGGGGCCGGAGCGGGTGGGGCGGCGGGTTCCGGGGCAGGTTCCGGGATGATTGGCGTGGGGGTGACGCTGACGGGAGCGGCTGGCAGTTCCGGGAGAGGGGGAGCGGTTGGTGGGGCGGCCGGGGCGACTGGGTCGGTGACGAGGAAATCGGCGGTGAGAGAGGGAGGAGAACCGGAGAGGATGCTGGGAGGCTCAGGGGGGGCGAAGGCGTCGGCGAGGCTTGCGAATTCGGCGCGTTCTTCGTCGGAGAGGAGCGGGATGGTGGAATCCGGACGCGGCAGGGTGATCGCCGGGGCCGAGGCGAGGTCGGCGAAGGGCGGATCATCCATTGAGGGGGCTGGGCGCATGAGGCGTCCTTAGGGCGGTGGCGGGAGTTCGACAACCGATTGTCTGTCCGGGTGCGGAGGGGATGGTTGCGTGTGGTTTCATCATGAGATGTTAACGCAGACTGCCCGTGCTCACGTAGGGAAAAACGGGGCGGCGGCGGGCGCTAATCGGGGCGTAGTTATGAGTATGAAAATGACAGCGTCTAGAGTTCTGATGATTACCGGGTGGACTGGTTGCACGGCGGCGGCATTTGCTGCCGGGGCGTGGTGGCGTGGGAATGGTGCGGGTGGGGCGTCGGGGATGGGATCCGTGAGGCGGACCGTGGTGGCGGCGGCGGTGGAGGCTGGGTCGCGGAGTGTTGGTGGAGTGGGAGCAAAGGGTACGGGGGTGGAGTCGGGGCCTGCGCTACCGGGGGTGAAGCCGGTGCGGGAGATGACGAAGGAGGAGATCGGGGTGCGGGTGGAGGAGATATTTGCGATCGATGATCCTGTGGAGAAGATGGAGGCATACACGGCGTTTGTGAAGGGACTGGCGACGAACGAGCAGTTAGAGGCGGCGATGGGGGCGTTCGGGAAGGATTTCAATCCACGGGAGCGGGGGCGTGAGATGAGCATGCTGATGACGGTGTGGGCGCAGAAGGATCCTGAGGCGGCGCTGGAGTATTCGACGAAGATGGGTGACTGGCGCGGTGGGTGGGCGGGATCGACGGCGATAGCGACGTGGGCGAAGACGGACCCTGACAAAGCGGTGGCGTGGGCGAATGCGCATCCGCCGGAGAACAAGGACGAGGGGAATTATTACCTATCGTCGGCGATTGGGTCGATTGCGAAGACCGATCTGGCGGCGGCGTCGCGCCTGGCGCTGACGATGGAGCGGAGTGATGCGCGCGGGCGGGCGATGGATACCCTGCTGGATCAGTACACGAAGCAGGGAGGGATTGATAGTGCGCGGGATTTTGTGACAGGGCTGGAGGATTCGACCTTCAAGAGCGGGATCATCAGTCGGTTGGCGGCGCGGATGGCGGACAAGGATCCGAAGGCGGCGGGGGCGTGGGCGATGAGCCTGCCCGACAGCGAGGCGAAGCCGAAGGTGATGACCGAGCTGATCGAGCGGTGGGCGAACAACGATCCGAACGAGGCTGGGGCGTGGCTGAACAATTTTCCGAAGACCCCGCAGACGGACGAGCCTCGGGAGCGGTTTGCGTATAAGGTGGCGGAGAAGGATCCTGAGGCGGCGATTGCCTGGGCGGGGACGATCAGCGACGACAAACGGCGTGGCGAGACGATGTACCGTTTGGCGCGGGATTGGTCGCGGAGGGAACCGGATGCGGCGAAGGGATGGTTGTCGAAGGACAATTCGCTGCCGCAGGACATGAAGCAGCGCCTGATGGAGCGGCTGGCGGCTCCGAGGGGCTGAGCCGGGGGCCTGTGAGGTTTACTTTTTGTCTTTGGCGGCCTCGCGCTTGATGCCGTCGCGGATGGGGCGGAGACGTTCTGGCCAGACGAATTCCGGGGCTTTGGAAGGATCGTAGCCGGCGAGGTGGCCGTAGAGGCGTGTGGGGGCCTTGGTGTAGCTGAGTTCGGTGTCGCCGAAGACCTCGCGACAGAGGGCGGCGAGGCCTGGGTCGTATTCGAGGAGTTCCTTGCGTGAGTTGACGTGGTTGTGGACGCTGTCGTTTTCGCGATTGTTATCGAACCATGACTGGACGCCTTCGGCGAAGTATTCTGCGGAATTGGTGGCGGCGTAGCAGTTTTTCCAGAGACCTGAGTCGATGGCCTTGCGGAAGGTTTTTTCGAGGCGGTCGTTGAAGGTGGGGTCGACGGCGACGACGCCGCGGAGGTGGATGTTGTGGGCGAATTCGTGGATGAAGATGCTTTCGGTGGCGTAGGGGTCGCCGGCGTAGCTGAGGAGGTTTTCTTCAGCGGAGGAGCAGGCTGGGTCGTCTTCGGAGCCGCCGGTGCCGCGGGCGCGGGCGTCCCAGTAGTTTTTGGGTTGGAGGCGAGCGAAGTCGGGGAGGTCGGTGGTGAATTCGTTCCACGCGATGATGTTCATGCGGGAACCGCTTTTGATCATGGCGTCGCGGAGGTCGGGGCGTTTGGCGAGCATGAGGTCGCAGAGGTAGGCGGCTTCGCGGAGTGCGAAGTCGCTGACCTTATCGGAGGCGATCATGGGGTAGCCGGAGGCGCTGATGAATTTGGTGTAGAAGGGCGGGAGCTTCATTTCCGCCGGTGGGGCGGTGATGGGTGCGGGGGGCTGGACGTTCCAGATGCGTTCGAGGACGCGGACGGCGCGCGGGTCGTGGGCGGCGAGTTCGGGGCGGGTGAAGGGGAAGAAGTCGTTCTTGGAGAAATAGGCTTCGGTGCATTCTGCGAAGTACTCCTTGTGGTCGGTGAGGGCGTAGGCGCGGTCATCGCGTTCGTTGCCGTTGCTGTCGCGGCGTTTGACGCGGTCGTATTTGCCGGAGGCTTTGGCGGCGGCCCATGCGTTGAAGATTTCGGGGTTATCGAAGCCGATGACGCGGTCGTGGTAGGCGTGGGCGAGTTCGTGGAGGGCGAAGTTGGGCATGCGGCGGGTTTCCGCGGCGAAGGAAGGGATGTTGGTGAATTCGATGCCCTTGGCCATGGCTGGGTCGCGGCCGTTGTCGCGGAGCCAGTCGGCACCGGGGTGGTATTCGGCGCGTTGGCCGAAGCCCTTGTAGGGAGGGGAGAACCAGAGGGGGACCTCGCGGAGTCTGGTGACGACGGAGGGAGGGAGGTCTTTGACGATGGCGCGGAGCTGGACTTCGAGGAGGGAGAGGGCTTCCTCGGTGGCGGCGGTCTGGGTGGTGGCGAGGGAGGGGTGGATGCTGACGGACCAGCCGGCGACCTCGCGGATGGAGTGGCGAGGGGTTTCCGGGTCAGCGGCGCTGGCGGAGAAGGTGGGGAGTGCGAGGGAGAGAGCGAACAGCGAAGGGAGAGAGCGGCGCAGCATGCAGGAGCGATGGCATGTGGTGGGGGCTGGCGGAAGCGGGAAAGCGGGTGTGACCAGGGCAGAAACTGTCGCGCATGGGAGGGCGTGGTGCCCGTGGGGAGAAAAGGGGGCGGGCCTTTCCGGGAGAACGGCCCGGAAAGGCCCGCTGATTGATCCACCCGGCGACCAGACCGGGGGATCGTTCCTCGTTACCAACAAATTGGGAGAGGCAGGGATGTGGGTCCTGACCGCTGGGTGGAAGGTAGGGGATTTTGGTGGGCGGGCAAGAAAAAGTTTTTAAACATGCCGGATTAGTTTTAATTTTTAAGAAAAGTGGTCCCCCGGAACGCGTGCGATGAAAGAGTTGGCGAGTGGGAGGGGAGGTGCTTGGATTGGGGGATGAAGCGCAAAGAATTCTGTCGGGTTATCGGGTTGGGATTGGCTGCTGGAGTTTTTCCGGCGACTGGGTGGGCGGAGACGCCTGGGGAGGTGGTGTTGTTCAACGGGAAGGATCTGGCTGGGTGGAAAGTACCGACGCCGAATCCATTCTGGAAGGTGGTGGATGGGGTGCTGGTGGGGGAGAATGATCCTGCGAAGAAGGGGTCGATGCTTTACACGGAGAAGGAGTATGGGGATTTCGAGTTGGAGGCGGAGGCGAAGTGGGAGGGGGAGATTGACAGTGGGTTCATGATGCGGAAGAAGACCGTGGATGAGAAGATTCCTGGGGATTTGCAGCTGCAGATCGGGGTGTCGCGGAGTTTGAAGAAGGACATGACGGGGTCATTTTATGTGGGCGGGTATCCTGAGGCTGGCCAGGCGAAGGAGGCTGGGAAAGTGTTGAAGGTGGGGGATTGGAATGCGTTCCGGCTGGTGGTGAAGGGGGACACGGTGACGGTGTATTTGAATGGGACGAAGGTGAGTGAGTATCGTGATGGACGGTATGGGGCGGCGGGGCCGATCGGGTTGCAGATTCATGGTGGGCTGGCGATGAAGATTGAGTTCCGGAATCTGAAGCTGAAGGCGCTTTGAGGGTATGGAGTTTGATCTGGAAGGGGAGCATGAGGAGCGGGCGTACACGATCCTAGCTGGATTGGTGGTGCCGCGGCCGATTGCGCTGGTGACGACGGTGGATTTGGAGGGACGGGTGAATGCTGCGCCGTTCAGTTTTTTCAATGTGATCGGGGATGATCCGCCGGCGGTGGTGTTAGCGCCGGGGAATCGCGGGCCGGGGGTGCCGAAGGACACGGCGAGGAACGTGCGGCTGACGGGGGAGTTTGTGGTTCATCTGATTGATGAGCCGATGGGGGCGGCGATGAATGCGTGTGCGGCGTCACTGCCGCCTGGGGAGAACGAATTGGAGGCGGCGGGGCTGACGGCGGTGGCGTCGTCGGTGGTGAAGCCGCCGCGGATTGTGGAGGCTCCGGTGGCGTTAGAGTGCCGGGAGTGGTCGACGATTGAGTTTGGAGGGAACCGATTGGTGATCGGGCGGGTGCTGCGGGTGCATGTGCGTGACGGCATCATGGATCCGGAGACCCTGCTGATCCCGCCCGGGGTTTATGCGCCGGTGGGACGGATGCAGAGTCCTAACTGGTATTGCAGGACTGGGGATGTGTTTGCGATGGCGCGGCCGCGGTGAGGGGCGGGGTGGTGGGATTCACCATTCGCAGAGGGCGGCGACTGCGGCGGCGGAGCCATCGCGGAGCCAGCCATCGAGCTGGGACTGGTCCTTGAGCTGCTGGCCGCGGGAGCGCGGGACGACGGGGAAGCGGCAGACGACGTCTGGGAGGGCGGACATGTCGCCCCAGAGTTTTTCGAACTGGATGACAGGGAAGATGTCTTCCTGGCCGTGGCCCCAGCGTTTTTTGACATCCTTGAGAGTGATGTAGGCGGGCATGCGTGCGGCGAGATTGCGGACCGCCTGGGTGACCTTATCCTTGTCTTCGAGGTCGGCGCGGACGAGGCCGAAGACGGCGAGGAGTTTATCGAGATGGATCCATGTGGTCATGGAGTTGTAGAACGAGAGACGGAACTCGTCTTCCTCGCGGGCCATGGCGAGGCCTTCGACGAGACGCGGGCGGCCGTTGACGCGGGCGAGGCCGCCGCCGCGGTCTTCGAGCCTGCGGGTGATGACTTCGAAGGAGAGACAGGCTTCGGACTGGATGTGCCAGCCGAGGATGCCTGGGTCGAGGTCAGCGCCGAGGGTGTCGACGTTGTGGAGGAGGAGGTACTGGAGTTGAGGGCGCTTGCGGACCAGGGCGGCGAGTTCGCCGTTGCGGAGGAGGTTAGGGAACTCGTACCAGTGGCCGGTGGGGTGGAGGCACTGGAGGGGGAGATTGTCGGTGTAGTCGGAGGCTTCACCGGCTTCGGTGGCCCAGCGGATGAGGGCGCTGCGGAGACTGTCGCGGACCTTCTGCTGCTGCTGATCGAGGACCTGCTGGGGCATTTCTTCCCATGCGAAGCGGAGGTCGCGGACGGTGGGGACCATGCGGAGACCGATGGAGCGGCCCTGGGAGAGGATGAGGTCGCCCTGATAGTTGTAGTTGTGGTGGCGAGCGAGGAAGTCGGCGGTGGGCTGATGTGTCAGGTAGCTGGTGGTGAAGAGGTGAGGGATGGTAGTGCCGGCGAGACGGCTGCGGCGGCGGCTCTTGGCGAGATGGACCTCGATGAACGTGCGGTGGCGGCCGTCGAATTTGCAGAATGGGTGGAGGGCTTTGCAGACGCCAGCGCCTTGAGTCCAGCGGGAGCCTGCGCCGCCGGCGAGGGTGATGACGGCGGCTTCGCCGCGAGCGAGGGCGGCTTCGCCGAGGGCGACGCATTCTGGTGAGGGAGGGGCGAGGTCGAATCTGGCGACATCTTCCGGGCGGACGTCTTCGACGGTGGCGCTGGCGGGGAGGCGGTTCTGGGCGAGGCCGATGCGGGCGTCGCGGAGGTCGCTGCGGATTTGTTCGTGCTGAGCGCGATCGAAGCCATTGGCGTCGAGCATGGCGAGGAGACCGGATGTGCCGGAGCCCTGGTCGGCGCGGCGGCGCGGGAGCATGACGTCGAAGAGAGACTGGACCATGCCGCTGAGTTCGGGGCGGGAGCGGCAGGCGGCTCCGAGGCGATCGAGTTCGGCGCGGCGGAGGAGGGAGAGCGAGCGGATTTCCTGACGGAGGAGGCGAGGGACGGTGAGGACGTAGTAGCCTTCGGGCATGAGGGCGCTGTCGCCGGAGAGGAGGGTTGCGAAGGTCCCGTTTTCGTTGATGGCGAAGTCGTAGACGACTGGTTCCATGGCGAAGGGGAGGGCGGAAGCGAGTTCCTTTTTGAGCCCTGACATGATCTCCTGGAGCTTCTGCTGGGCTTCGGCTTTGCGGTGAGGGGAGACCATGAAGCCCATGCCGCCGCCGGACATGCCGCCGAGCATCCAGAAGCCGAGGAAGTCGTCACCAAAGGCGGCGCGGGTGCGTTCGATGAGTTGTTCCGTGTAATAGGTGGAGGCCCATGGGATGATGGTCTGGATGGGGCCGGTGAAGTTGCGGGTGGTGGCGGTGCCGATGGCGCGGACGTTGCCGTCGTGGAGAGCGGAGGTGATTTCGTCGAGAATGGCGAGGGCGTCCTTGCGGGCTAGCCATTCCGGGCCTGAGCGCAGGAGGTATTTTTCGGTGACCATCTCGAGGATGGGGCCGACATTCTGGGCCATGCCGCCGTGGACGAGGACGAGAGAGTCCTGGAGCTTCTGGCGTGCTTCCGGGGAGACGGCGTTAGAGTCGAGGACCGTATGCTGGGGCATGAGGCGGCCGCGGCTGATGCCGGATTCGGGGTCGGTGGGGCCAGCGGGGACACCGGAGATGAGTTTGATGCCTGGCCAGACCCCGCCGGAGTCCTGCCAGCCGCCGCCGGAGCCGCCGAGCCATTCGCCGAGGATGGCGCGTGCGAGGACGACGCGGCGTTCGGATTCCTCGAGCGGGCCGGTTAGGGAGGCCGTCTGGCCGGTGGCGCGCATGCAGGCGCTGATGAGGGCGGCGAGGAGGTTAGTGGAGACGGCGAGGCGTGAGCCTTTGGGGATGCCGCGGACGCTGCTAACGAGTTCGAGGCCTTTGCCTGGGCCGGCGATGCGGGCGAGGAGGTCTGAGAGCTGCTGGCCTGAGCCTTCGATGCCTGGGGGAACGATGCCTGAGGAGATGACGGCGGCTTTGAGGAGACCGAGGTAATCGCGGGCGAAGTCGAAGACTTCTGCCAGGTCGGAGATATCGGCGCTGGCTCCGAGGTCGACGGAGGTTAGGCGGAGGACGGGTTCCTCGATGACGCGGAGGAAGGCGGCGACTGGGGGTTCGGGAGCGGCGTCGCGGCCGTGCATGCCGAGGTCGACGGAGATATTGAGGACCTTGGCCCCGTCCGGGAAGTCCATGCCGAGGAAGAAGATGTCACTCCACGCGCTGTGGGTGAGGTCCATGCGGACGGGTGTCTGTTCGCGGAGGATGGGGTAGGTGCCGTCGGAGGGATTGCGTTCGAGAAGGGCTGGGCGGAGCCGGAGTGGCTGGTGGAGCGGATGGCTCATGCGGAACATCCACTGATTGCCTTTGACGGAGCGGACGCTGCGGCGGACCTGGTCGGCTAGCGTCTGGAAGGCGAGACGGTGGTAGGCGGCGGAGAGGGCGCTGGAGATGGAGTCGCCGGGGCCGTCGGCGGCCTGGATGGCGAGGAACGTGTCGATGGCTTCTTCGAACCTGCGATTGAGGAGGTGTTCGTAGCCGTGGAAGGGGATCATGCCGCGGTCCGAGAGCCCTGCTTTCAGTGGCAGGTGGAACCGGTGGATGGCGTAGAGGAAGAAGAGGGCGCGGACGCGTTCGTAGAGGTTATCGCACTGACGGCGGAAGGCGTCGAGTTCGGCGCATTCGGCGAGGAGTTCTGTGAGGGAGGCGCTGGAGCAGAAGTCCTCGAGGGCGCGGTCGCGCACTGCGGGATCCTGGGCGGTGATGATGGAGACGAGAGGACCGGCCATGGGATCAGCGGGCGCGGGCTGCGAGGAGTTCGACCATGAGGGCGAGGACTTCCTCGCGTTGATCGCCGTCGAGGCCGAGGGCGAGTTGGGCGGTGAGGAGACCGTAGTGGACGCCCATGTCGTAGCGGCGGCCGTCGATTCCTGCGGCGAGGTAGCGGCCGCGCTGGGCGAGTTTGGAGAGGGAGCTGGTGAGGGAGACTGGGGATTGGCCGGCGGCGGCGTGGACGGCGGCTTCGAGGAATTCGAAGACTGGGGGAGTGAGGACGTGCATGCCGAAGAAGCAGAGGTAGTGGCCGAGTCGGAGGCCGGGGACATCGAGTTCCTGTTCTGCCTGAGTGGGCGTGGGTTTTTCGAGGACGCGGCGGATTTCGTAGAGACCGGAGCGGTTCTGGACGCGGGTGCCGCCGACGGTGCCGTAGTGGGGGAGTTTGCTTTCGTGGGTTTCCTGGACGGCGGAGACGGCACAGGATTCGCGGCTGGCGATGTCGACGAGCTGGCGGGCGCAGCGGACGGAGGAGCGGCTGACGTAGAGGTGATCGCCGACCATGAGGAGGAAGGGTTCACCGGCGGTGAATTCTTTGGCGCAGAGGACGGCGTGGCCGTAGCCGAGAGGGGCGTGCTGGGGGATGAACTGGAGGCGGCGGGCGTGTGGGCCTGCGGCGGCGCGGTAGGCGGATTCGTCGTCTGGGTGGATGATGACGCCGATTTCCTCCATGCCGGCGGTGATGGATTCCTCGATGATGATCTGGAGGGCGGTTTTTTCTGCGCCGTCGCGGTCGACGAGGGTTTGGAGGGGGAGAGTGCGCTGGGATTGGCCGGCGGCGGTGATGACGGATTTACGGATATCCACGAGGGAGAGCAGAGGTCAATGGTTGAGAGGCGGGGCCATACCGTGCGGACGATTGAGTGTCAAGGAATGGCGGGGATTGACGGGGAATGGTGCGGGGTCAGGCGAGGAGGGCCTGGGCGGCGGCGGCGACGGATTGGCGTTGAGCGGTGTTGAGCCCGCTGAGGAGGGGAGGGAGCGGGCCGGTGTCGGCGAGGGCGGCGAGGGCGACGGCTTCGTGGAGGACGCGGACTGGGTTGATGGCGTTGCGGAGGTCTTCGAGCGGTTGGAAGCGGGCGCGGATGGATTCGGCGGCGGACCAGTCTGCGGATTGGCAGGCGTGGAGCATGGCTGTGGAGAGGGCTGGGTTGAGACAGCCGCAGCCGGTGGTGAAGCCAGCGAGGTGGCGGTCGCGGAGGTGGTGGATGACGGGTTGTTCGCCCATGCCGCTGACGACGAGGGAAGGGTCGACGAGATTGAGGAGGGCGGAGAGGAAGGGGTCGTTGGATTCGTCAGGGCGGACGATGGCGTATTTGATCCATGAGACGAGCCCATCGGCGACGAGTGAGGCGGTGAGTTCCGGGGTGAGGTAGTTGTCTGACTTGAGGTAGACGACGACTGGTTTGCCGTAGGCTTCGGCGAAGTGGCGGATGCCTGTGGCGACGCCGTCGGGGGTATTGAGGCCCTGGTGAGGGAGGACCATGGCGGTGGGGAAGGGGAAGTCGCGGAGGATGGCGGCCTGGTCCATGCTGACCCCGTAGGATGGGCCAGCGGAGGGGATGATGTCGCAGTCGGGCGGGGCGTTTTCAGCGAGGAGGGAGAGGACGGAGGCGAATTCGGAGGGGCGGAGGTGGTAGAAGACGGCGTTGCCGCCGTAGAGGAAGATGCGGATGCCGCCTGCGGCGATGTGGTGCATGAGGCGGCGGTTGGGTTCGGCGGAGGCGCGGAGGGAGGCGTCCCGGGCGAGGGGAGGCACGGCGATGACGGAGGAATTGACTGGGATCATGGAAACGGGGGGGAGCATTTCATGGAGACGGCGGGCGTGTCGATGAGAGAGTGGGGGGTGTTCAGTGGGTGGATTTGCTGCGGACGACGGGTTCTACGATGGGGAGCAGGATTTCGGCCATTTTGGCGGCTCCGGCGTCGGTGAGCATGACGTCGGTGACGAAGTGGTTGGTGTTGCGGGGAACGAGGCCGTTGAGGTCGATCCATGGGAAGCCTTTGGTGGAGGCGAGTGATTGAGTGGCGGCGGCGAAGCGGTTCATTTCCGAGTGGACCCATGAGGGGAGGGGGCGTGCGGGGCGGTCGGCGCGGGTGCCTTGGATGGAGGCGGAGACGTAGCCGAGGAGGTGTTCTTCGTCGGAGATGCTGGTGAATTCGCCTAGGAGGGAAGGTTCGCCGGTTAGGATGAGGGTGGCGCTGGTGCGGGAGGCGAGGGAGGCGAGGGCGTTGAGGGCGTCGAGGTATTCGGAGAGCGGGTCGTTTGGGGGAGTGCGAGGGACGCCGTCGACGACTGGGAGTCTGGCGACAGCGGATTGGGCGTTGGTGATGCTGGTGCGGAGGGCGTCGGTGCGGCCGATGGTATTCTGGGCGAGGCCCATTTCGCGACGGGTGCTCCACCAGCGTTTGAAGCGGACGGATTGTGAGTAGCGGACGAGGTTGTCGCGCAGGGAGGGTGGCGGCGGGTTGAGACGAGCGGCGACGGCGGCGGCGTTGTACTTATAGTCGAGCGGGTGGACGACGGCGTCGTCGAAGCCTGCGTTGACGATGATGATGTCGGGGTGGAGGGATTCGATGATGGGGGCGGTGAGGGCGACGTTGTCGGCGAGGCTGGTGCGTTCTGCGCCGCGGGCGGCGATTTCGACCTTGAGGCCTTTGGCGATGAGGGCGGATTGGAGGCGACCCCACCATGTGTCGGGGTCGTTCTGGTTCATGGCGAGGGTGGCCCAGCCGCCGAGGCAGAAGATGCGGACGGTGCCGGGTTGTTTGGTTTCGGCGAGGGAGAAGCGGCGGGTCTGGCGGCGGTCGAAGACGAGTTTGACGTCTTTGGTGCAGCCTGGGAGGTTGTTTTTGAGGAGGAGGGTTCTGGGAGGGTCGAGGGGGAATTTGAAGATGAGCCAGCCGGAGGCTTCGAAGAGTGCGACGAAGAGGAGAGCGGCGAGGGGCAGGCGGCGCAGGAGTTTAGAGAGCACGGGTAGATGCGGAGATGGGCGGTGGTGGCCGACCGACTGAAAGGGTGATGGAGACAAGCACGGGGGTGGGGGTTTGCCAAGTTCTGAAAGGGGTTGGGAGAGGTGATCCGTGAGTGCGGAGGAACCGGGCGGGGAGATGGAGCGTTGATTGGGACATGAACCGACTTGCTTTCCTCCTGACACTTGCCGCCGGCATGATTTCGCTGCGTGCTGCTGATGCGCCATCCTTGTACAGCATTCCGCTGAAGACGATTGACGGCAAGGAGGCGACGCTGGGTGATTACAAAGGGAAGGTGCTGCTGATTGTGAATGTGGCGTCGCAGTGCGGGTACACGAAGCAGTATGCGGGTCTGCAGGCGCTGCAGGAGAAGATGAAGGACAAAGGGTTCACGGTGCTGGGGTTCCCATGCAATGATTTTGGCGGGCAGGAGCCTGGGACGGCGGCGGAGATCAAGACCTTCTGCACGACGAAGTACAAGGTGACGTTTCCGATGTTTGAGAAGGTGAACGTGAAGGCGTCGCCGAAGCATGCGCTTTATGAGGCGCTGACTGGGCCGACGTCGCCTGCGCCTGGCGATGTGAAGTGGAACTTTGCGAAGTTTGTGATCGGGAAGGATGGGAAGCTTGTGAAGCGTTTTGATTCCGGGACTGCGCCGGAGAGCGAGGAGTTGGGGAAAGCGATTGCGGATGCCTTGGCGGCGAAGTGAGCGCGGGGAAGTGATCAAATGAAGAGCCCCGGTGCGCGGTGATGTCGCGGCCGGGGCTTTTTGTTTTTGTGGGCTGGTGATGCTCAGGTTCCGCAGAACGTCTGATAGGAGCAGTTGGCGGGGCCGGGCTGGGAGAATTCGTCGGGGATGTGGCCGTGGTTGAAGGGATTGGTGACGATGGCGAGGAGGAGGTGGAACGGGGCGAGGTCGCCTGCGGTGGCGGCGGTGAGGGCTGCTTCGACCTTGTGATTGCGGGGGATGACGGCTGGGTTGTGCTGGCGCATGAGGGCGAGGGATTGGTCGAGGGGAATGGATTGGGCGGCGAGGCGTTGCTGCCAGCGCTGGTGCCATGATTGGAAGACGTCGTTGTCGGTGTTTTCGGGGAGATGGCCGTTGGAGAGGGCGGCGAAGGAGTTCGTGAAGTCGGCGCGGGAGGCGTGCATCCATGCGAGGAAGTCGTCGGCGAGGGCGCGGTCGCCGGGGAGGTCGGGGACGAGACCGAGTTTGGCACGGAGGCCTTGATAGAAG
The DNA here is from genome assembly GCA_027483175.1 of Verrucomicrobiaceae bacterium. Taxonomy (GTDB): domain Bacteria; phylum Verrucomicrobiota; class Verrucomicrobiia; order Verrucomicrobiales; family V1-33; genus V1-33. Next base: position 18,486 of record JAIXVE010000084.1, read on the forward strand.
AGCCGGTCGCGTGATTCCGGGAACTGGCGGAGAGCGTCCTGAGCGAGGGCGATGGCGGAGGATTCGTCAGGATGGATGAGCGGGAGGAGGGCTTCGGCGAAGCGGGTGAGGTTCCAGTGCGCGATGGGCGGCTGGTTTTGATAGGCGTAGCGGCCGTGGTGGTCGATGGAGCTGAAGACGGTGGCGGGGTCGTAGTGATCCATGAAGGCGCAGGGGCCGTAGTCGATGGTCTCGCCGGAGAGGGCCATGTTGTCGGTGTTCATGACGCCGTGGATGAAGCCGACGAGTTGCCATTGGGCGATGAGGGATGCCTGGCGTGCGGCGACGGCGTTGAGGAGGGCGAGGGCAGGGGAATCGGTGACGGGGGTGTCGGGGAAGTGGCGGGCGAGCGTGTAGGTGACGAGAGCGGAGGCGGCGTCGAGGTCGCCGGAAGCGGCGGCCCATTCGAAGGTGCCGACGCGGATGTGGCTGGCGGCGATTCTGGTGAGGACGGCACCGGGGAGGAGGGATTCGCGGCGGACGGATTCGGCGGTGGTGGTGACGGCGAGAGAGCGGGTGGTAGGGATGCCGAGGGCGTGCATGGCTTCGCTGATGAGGAATTCGCGGAGCATGGGGCCGAGGGCGGCGCGGCCGTCGCCGCGGCGGGAGAATCGGGTAGGGCCTGAGCCTTTGAGCTGGACGTCCCAGCGGCGGCCGTCCGGGTCGATTTGTTCGCCCAAGAGGATGGCGCGGCCGTCGCCGAGGAAGGTGAAGTGGCCGAATTGGTGACCGGCGTAGGCCTGGGCGAGCGGGCGCGATCCGGGGGGGAGGGCGTTGCCTGCGAAGATGGCGGCACCTTCTGGTGAGTCGAGGATGGTGGGATTGAGGCCGAGGGAGGAGGCGAGGGCGTGGTTGAAGACGGCGATGGCGGGGCGGCGGACGGGTTCGGGTTGGGAGGGTTCGTGGAAGATGCGGGGGAGGGAGGCGTAGGAGTTTTCGAGGTGCCAGCCGGCGTCGGGGAGGGGAGAGGGCATGAGGGTGGAAGGAGAAGTGGGAAGTGAGAAGTGAGAAGTGAGAAACGTGAAGGTGGGTGTGTTTGGAGAGTGATGTCACGCGAAGGCGCGAGTGGGCCACGAATTTCACGGATGGGAACGGATGGGAACGGATGGGCACGGATGGGCACGGATGGGCACGGATGGGCACTGATGGGCACGGATGGACCGGGCGGGGGTGCTCGTTGGGAGGGGCGAGTTGGGAGGGCTGATAGGCGCGCTCCGTGCGCAGAAAGGGTGGCCGCCCCTGCCGGGGCGGTGGGTGTTTATAATGTTAGACCGGTGGCTGACGCCACCGGCTACCTTCCGTCAAACCTTCGGCTTGGCGTGTTGCGAGGATGGCTGGTACGGAGACAAGGCCGGGACGGCCTTGCTACAGTGGCTGCCGCTGGGGAGGTTTTGAATGGCTGGTACGGAGGCAAGGCCGGGGAGGCCTTGATAGGGTGCTGCCCGAGTCAGTCGAGGGTATCGGGGCCGGAGAATTCTTTGGTGTCGGGGGTGGTGGGGGTGGAGCCTTCGATGGTGGGGAGGGACTCGTCCGGGAGGAGTTGGGGGATGATTTCTTCCCACCATGCGGATTTGTCCATTTCGTCGGCGAGGAGGGCTTCCTGTTGTTCCGGGGTGAGGAAGGGGAGGATGGAGGAGAGGGCGTCGGATTCCGCGGGGGCTGGGGAGGAGGCGGAGTCGGTGGTGGGGGAGTCCGCGGTGGAGGCGGAGGGAGTGGTGCTGGAGGCTGTTGAAGGTGCCGTGGTTGTGGCCGGGTCGGAGGACGGGGAGGAGCCGGTGGTTGGGGAGGAGACGGCACCGGCGGTGGCCATGCCGGGGACCCAGTGAGGGGAGCGGGAGGCGAGGGCGTTGAAGACCTGGTCCTGCTGTGAGTCGGTGAGATTGAGGAGGGAGACGAGACGGCGGAGGTCGTGATTGGTTTCCTGTTCGATGCGAGCGGCGCGGGCGACGAGTTCGTCGTGGGAGAGGGCCGTGGTGGCCGAGGGGGCGGGCGCGGCGGGGGAGAAGTTGCCTTGTTGGCTGGGGGCGAGAGAGGAAGCGGCCGAGCGGTTGGGGGCGGACGCGGTGGTGTTGGCGTCGGCGAGGGGAGGTGCGGTGATGGGTTGGGAGGAAGGCGTGCGCGAGCGGAGCGGGCGCTGGGGTTTGGCGGGCTGGGAGGCGGAGTCGGGCCTGGCCGTGTTGGAGGGCCCCATGGCGTACCATGCGGCGGCGGCGGCGAGGGCGGCGACGAGACTGCCAGCGGCGATGAGTTGGGAGGGGGACACGGCGGGGAGGGGGTTGTTCAGACGTTGTCGGATTTGAGGAGGGGCGAGGCGTCTGGGAGGTCCTTGAGGAGCGGGGCGAATTTTTCGGTGATGAGGGCGCGGAGTTTTTCCCGGCTGGCCTTCAGGCGGGAGCGTTGGGCGTCGGCGAGCGTGAGATCTTTGGAGAGTATATCATGGGCTTCCAGTAAGCGAAGATGAATCTGGAAGAGTGCGCGGTCGCGTTCGAGGAAGATGCCGCGGGAGACCGAGGTGAGGTGGGAGCGGACGAGAGCGGACTGGGAAGGGGAGAGGGAGAGGTCGCGTTCGAGGGCGAGACTGGCGTGGGAGGCCCATTCGTCGGCGGAGTGGGAGGATTCCTGGCGGGCGGTGGCTGGGGCGGGATGGCGTGACGAGCCGAGACGGTAGCCGAGGGCGAGGCCTGCGGCGAAGAGCGTCGAGAGGCTGAGGACGAGCGAGAGCGAGCGCTGGACCGCCGGGGAGAGCATGGGGATCAGAGGGAAGGGATGCCGAGGGAGGGGGCGTTGAGGAGAGGCGGGGAATCGGCGGATTCGCTGGGGGAGAAGAGGAGGAAGAGGGCGACGGCGGCGAGGGAGGTGAGGGCGGCGCGGAGGGACCAGATGGACCAGAAGCGGACGGGGTCTTCGCGGCGTTGGGCGGCCCAGCGGGCGACGGTGCGGGTGGCGAAGCCGGGAGGGAGCGGTTCGTCGAGGGAGATGGGGGAGGTGGCGTCGGCGCGGCGGCGGGCGGCGGCGAGGTGGTCCCATGGGGAAGGTGGGAGGGGAGCGTTCATGATTTGAGGCCGGATTCGAGGCGCTGGAGGGTTTCGTTGAGTTTACGGCGGGCGCGCATGGCGGTTACTTTGACCTTGCTGAGGCCCCAGCCGGTGAGGTCGGAGATTTCGCGGACGGATTTCTGTTCGAGGTCGAGGAGACGGAGGACAGTTTGTTCGGTTGGGTTGAGTGTGTCGAGGAGCTTATCGACGACCTCGCGGCCGTCCGAGTCGACGGGATCCGGGGAATGTTCCGGGTTGGCGATGGAGTTTTCGAGGAATTCGGCTTCGTCTTCGGAGAGGTCGGCGAAGCGGATTTCGGGACGGATTTTCTGACGTCGGAGCCGATCGACGCAAGTGTTGACGGTGATGCGGGCGACCCAATGGGGGAAAGGCTGGTCGGCGCGGAACGAGTCGATGCGGGTGAAGACCTTGAGGAAGACATCCTGAGCGACGTCCTGTTCGTCGGTGGCGCGTGGGAGGTGGGAGCGGACGATGCGGATGACGTGCGGGTAGAGGGCCTCAACGAGAGAGCGTGCTGCGGATTCGCTCCCGTTGCGGACGAGGGCGACGAGGCGGTCCCAGTCCGCAGGTGGAGAGGCATCTGGGTGCAGCATGAGGGCATTTGGGACTGGAGACGCAGTGGTGGGGAGTTGGTCACAGACAGAAATGCGGAAAAGTGGCTGGGACGGGAGGAAGGAGGGTCAGGCGAGGATGCCTTTGATGGGTTTGCAGGGGTCGACGCCTGTGAGGCGTGCGTCGAGGCCCTGGAATTTGACGGAGAAGCGTGCGTGGTCGATGCCGGCGAGGTGGAGCATGGTGGCGTGGAGGTCGTGCATGGAGACGACGTCGAGGACCGAGCGGTAGCCGAGCTCGTCGGTGGCACCCCATGTGATGCCGGGTTTGATGCCGCCGCCGGCGAGCCACATGGAGAAGGAATTGATGTGGTGGTCGCGGCCGGAGCCCTGGCCCATGGGGGTGCGGCCGAATTCGCCGCCCCAGATGACGAGCGTGTCGTCGAGCATGCCGCGTTCCTTGAGGTCTTTGACGAGAGCGGCGCAGGCCTTGTCGGTGTCGAGGGCGGCTTTGGGCATGGATTCCTCGATGTTGCCGTGATGGTCCCATGCGCGGTGGTAGAGCTGGATGAAGCGGACCCCGCGTTCGGCGAGACGGCGAGCGAGGAGGCAATTGCCAGCGAAGGAACCGTCGCCGGGTTCCTTGACGCCGTAGAGATCGAGGACGTGCTGAGGTTCGTCGCGGAAGTCGGTGAGTTCCGGGACACTGGACTGCATGCGGAAGGCGAGTTCGTACTGGGCGATGCGGGTGGCGGCTTCCGGGTCGAGGTGTTCGTCGGCGGTGAGCCGGTTGAGCCGGTTGATTTCGTCGACGACGAGCCGCTGAGTGCTCTGGCAGACCCCGTCCGGGTTGCCGACGTAGTGGACGGCGTCGCCGCGGGACTGGAAGAGGATACCCTGGTATTTGCTAGGGAGGAATCCGGCGCTCCATTGTCTGGCGGAGACCGGCTGGGCTCCGTTGTAGCCCTTGGCCTGAGACATGAGGACGATGAAGCCGGGGAGGTTCTGGGATTCCGAGCCGAGACCGTAGAGGAGCCATGAGCCCATGCTAGGGCGGCCCTTGAGGATGGAGCCGCTGTTCATGAAGGCCTGAGCGGGGTCGTGATTGATCTGTTCGGTGACCATGCTGCGGATGATGCAGAGGTCGTCGGCGATGCCTGCGGTGTGGGGGAAGAGTGAGGAGATTTCCTGACCGCTCTGGCCGTATTTCTTGAAGTCGGTGAAAGCGCCGCGGGCTTTGAGGACCGTGTTCTGGAGTTGGGCGAGCTGCTGGCCCTTGGTGAAGCTTTCCGGGAAGGGCTGGCCGTGGAGACGTTTGAGTTCCGGTTTCCAGTCGAAGCTTTCGAATTGTGAGGGACCGCCGGCCATGCAGAGGTGGATGACGCGGCGGATTTTTGGTTTATAGTGAGGGAGGGTGGCGGCGCGGGCGGGGGAATCGAGGAGATTGAGGGCGAGGGCGCCGAGGCCGAGACCGCTTTGGCGGAGGAACGAGCGGCGGGCGATGGATTCTGGGGAGATGGGAGGGAGGAACATGGGTCTGAGCGGTTCAGTACCGGGTGATGGTTTCGTGGAGATTGAGGATGACGCGGCAGAGGGAAGTCCATGCGGCGAGTTCCGGGGAGGCGTCTTTGGGGGGCGGGGAGTTGCCGATGGCGAGGAGACGGGGGATGTCGGCGGGGCGCTCGGAGTAGGCCTTGCGGGCGGCGTTGAGGAAGTCGAGGAGCCCGCGGAGTTCTTCCGGGGTGGGCGGACGGGTGAGGGATTCGGAGAAGGCGAGGCGGATGCGTTCGGCGTCGTTGTTAGCGGCGGGGAGGAGACGGGAGGCCCAGACCCGGGCGGCTTCGACGAAGGATGGATCGTTGAGGAGCGTGAGGGCTTGTTGCGGGGTGTTGGAGGCGGTGCGGAGGGCGACGCAGTCCTCGCGGGAGGGGGCGTCGAAGTTTGCGAGCATGGGGTGGAGGAACGTGCGTTGCCAGTGCGAGTAGATGCCGCGGCGGTACTGGTCGGGGCCCTTGTCAGGGGTGTAGTCGCGGTCGGGGAACTGGAGACCGGCGTAGTAGTCTGCGGGTTGATAGGGTTTGACGGGCGGGCCGCCGAAGGAGAGATCGAGGAGCCCGGCGATGGCGAGGGCGTTGTCTCGGACGGCTTCGGCTTCGAGACGCCGCGGGTTCTGGGAAGCGAGCCAGCGGTTGAGCGGGTCGGCGTCGCGGGAGGCGGGGTTAGGAAGCGAGGATTGGCGGTAGGAGTGACTGGAGACGATGAGACGGACCATTCTGCGGAAGTCCCAGTCGGACATGAATTCAGCGGCGAGCCAGTCGAGGAGTTCCGGGTGGGAGGGGGCTTCGCCTTGAGCGCCGAGGTCGTCGGTCTGGGCGCTGAGGCCGGTGCCGAAGAGTTGCCGCCAGAGCCGGTTCATGACGACGCGAGCGGTGAGTGGGTTTTGGGGGGATGTGATCCAGTTGGCGAGGTCGAGACGGGAGAGCGGGCCGTGTTTATCGGGTTGGGGGAGGAAGCCCGGGGTGAGGGGAGGGGCGACGGGGCCGGATTCGTCCTGCCAGTTGCCGCGGGCGAGGACGCGGATGGTTAGGGGAGTGGGGGCGCGTTCGGTGACCATGACCTGCGTGAGCCCGTTGCGGGTGGCGGTGATCTGGTCGTCGAGCGCGAGGATGGGTTTGGCCAGGGCGGGCTGGTGGAGGACGAGGAATGCGGCGGCGTCGGCGAGAGGGGGGGACTGGTGGAAGTTGGAGATGATCGGGGAAGTGGAGACGCGGAGGGCGGCGGCGGCGTGATCCGGGAGCGAGACGCGGAGGGATTCGCCGGGTTTGAGGGAGACTGGATTGGCGAGGAGCCACGTGCTGGAGTGGGCGAGGGAGGCGGCGGCGGGGTCTGTGGTCCAGCCGGAGGTGATGCTGGTGATTTCGAAGCCGTTGGCGTAGCGAGGTTTTCTGCGGTTGGCCTCGGCGGCGCGGATGGTTAGGGGGGAGGCTTTGCCGGAGGCGTCGATGCGTGCGAAGGAAGGTTTGAGGGTGACTGGGCCGCCGCGGGAGATGGAGTTGCCGTGGGAGGCGTCGGGGAGGATTTCGATGCGGATGGCGGAGATCTCGGTGGGATTGGTGGCGGGGAGGGAGATCTCGGTGGGGGCGGGTTTGGATTTAGGGAAGACGATGCGGCCGTCCGGCTGGATGGCGGGAGCGGCGGATTTTGCTGGGGCGACGGATGGCGGGGTGGAGGACCAACCGTCCGGGTGAGCGGCGAGGAACTGGGAGGCGGAGGCCTGCCATGCGGCGAAGGCCGGTTGCTGTGCAGCGGCTAGCAATTGGGTGCCGAGAGTGGTGCGGGTGGCGATGAGTTGGTCGCGTCGGGCGACGAGGGCGGGGCTGAGGACGGCGCGTTCGGGTGGGAACGGGTGGTCATTGCTCCAGCCGCGGAGGTCAGGGTTGGGGGTGTAGGCGTAGTCGTTGTAGACCCCCCATTGTCTGACATCGGCGAAGAAGGCACCTAGCGAATAGAAGTCCTTCTGGGTCCACGGGTCGAATTTGTGGTCGTGGCATTCGGCGCAGCCGACGGTGGCGCCGAGCCATGCCATGCTGACGGTGCGGACGCGGTCGGCGGTGTATTTGGCGAGATATTCCTTGGGTTGAGCGCCGCCCTCGCGCGTCATCATGGTGAGCCGGTTGAAGCAGGAGGCCGTCCATTCGCTGTCTCCGGGGTTAGGGAGAAGATCGCCGGCGAGCTGGGCGCGGGTGAACTGGTCGAAGGGGAGATTCTGGTTGAAGGCATTGATGACCCAGTCGCGGTAGGGCCATGCGTTGTGGTTCTGGTCGCCGTGGAAGCCGACGGTATCGGCGTAGCGGACGACATCGAGCCAGTGCTGGGCCATGCGTTCACCGTATTGGGGGCTGGCGAGGAGCTGGTCGGTGAAGGTTTCGAGGGAGGCTGGGGTGGGGACGGGGGCAGGAAGACCGGTGAGGTCGAGGGAGAGCCTGCGGGCGAGGACGTTAGGAGCGGCTTCCGGGGATGGGGCGATGTTTCTGGCGAGGAGGGGTGCCTGGATGAAGGCGTCGATGGGATTGCGGATGGAAGCGCGCGGGTCGTTGAGGGTGGGGACGGGAGGGCGTGTGATGGGCGTGTAGGCCCAGTGGGCTTCGTAGGGAGCGCCTTCGGCGATCCATTGGGTGAGGATGGATTTCTGGGCAGGGGAGAGGGTTTTGTGGGAATCCGGCGGAGGCATGAGCTCGTCCGGGTCGGCGTGGGAGAGCCGGGCGACGAGTTCGCTGGCGGTGGAGTCGCCGGGGACGATGGCGGGTTTGCCGGATTTGGCGGGTTTGAGGGCTTCGTCGCGGATGTCGAGGCGGAGACCGCCTTTGCGGTGATTGGCGTCGGGGCCGTGGCAGTGGAAGCAGTTGTCGGAAAGGATGGGGCGGATGTCGCGGTTGTAGCGGAGCGGGGCTGCGGAGGCGTGGAGCGACAGCAGCAGCAGAGCCGGGAGGGAGAACCTGAGCATTTGATGAATTTAAGCAGCGGGGGCGGGCGTGCAAGGCGGGGCGAAGGACCGGTGGTCCGGTGGAATGAACGGTGTGGGGAGCGCGTATGGGGAGACGATGAAGCGAGCTGAGCGAGATTTTCTGCCGATGCCGGGGTTGTCGAGGCGCGCGATGCTGGGTCGTGCGGCGAGTGGGATTGGTGGGATGCTGCTGCCGGCGCTGCTGGGCGGGGCGGCGAGGGGTGGGGTGAGGGCGGGGCATCATGGGGCGAAGGCGAGGAGTGTGATTTTTCTGTTTATGGAGGGGGCGGTGTCGCAGGTGGACTCGTTTGATTACAAGCCGATGTTAGAGAAGCACCATGGGAAGGATCCGCGGAGTGCGATCGGGAAGCTGGAGAAGACCCAGTTTGAGAGTATCGGGACGGTGATGAAGTCGCCGTGGGAGTTCCGGCAGCGAGGGGAGAGCGGGTTGTGGGTGAGCGAGTTGTTTCCGCATATTGCGGGGTGTGCGGATGATCTGTGTGTGGTGCGGTCGATGACCTCGGCGTTTCCGGAGCACACGAGTGCGAATTATTTTCTGCATAGCGGGCTGGGGTTGCAGGGGCGGCCGAGCATGGGGGCGTGGGTGTCGTATGGGTTAGGGAGCGAGAGTGAGGATCTGCCGGCGTTTGTGGTGCTGAATGGCGGGCAGATACCGTCGGGCGGGCTGGATTGTTTCGGGAGCGGGTTTCTGCCGGCGAGTCACCAGGGATCATTGTTCAATGCGATTGGGGAGCCGCTGGCGAATCTGACCCCGTTGGACAAGTCGGCGGCGCGGCAGGCGGCGAGGATGCGGCTGGCGGGGCGGTTGAACCGGTTAGGATTGGAGGCGTCGGGGGGAGCTGATGCTTTGGAGAGTGCGATTCGGAATGCGGAGCTGGCGGCGAGGATGCAGGGGGCGGTGCCCGGGTTGCTGGATTTGAGCGGGGAGAGTGCGGCGGTGCAGCGGATGTATGGGATGGAGGCGATGGATCCGCACACGAGGACGTACGGGAGACAATGTCTGCTGGCGCGGCGGATGGTGGAGCGCGGGGTGAGGTTTGTGGAGCTGACGATTCCGATGGTGGATGGGTTTCAGCGTTGGGATGCGCATGGCGGGTTGGTGAAGAATCACGGGGACAATGCCCGGGCGGTGGACCAGCCGATTGCGGGATTGCTGAAGGATCTGAAGGCGCGCGGGTTGCTGGATGAGACCCTTGTGGTGTTTGCGGGTGAGTTCGGGCGGACCCCGTTCGCGCAGGGGTCGGACGGGCGGGATCACAACGAGTACGGGTATTCGGTGTGGCTAGCGGGGGGCGGTGTGAGGGGCGGGATGAGTTACGGGGCGACGGACGAGTGGGGGTACAAGGCGGTGGAGGATCCGCTGGAGATGCATGACCTGCATGCGACGGTGCTGCACCAGCTAGGGTTGGATCACGAGCGGTTGACGTACCGGAGTGGTGGGCGGGATTTCCGGCTGACGGATGTGAGGGGTCGGGTGGTGCGGGAGATTCTGGGGTGAGGGGATGGTGGTGGGTTGTGGTGGAATGGTGGCGGGATGCGGTGGTGAGGATGGGAGGGGTATGAGGAGGCAAGCGGGCGGGAGCGTGGAGGGGCTGGGGAGTGGAAGGTTGGGGGATGCGAGCAGAACACAGAAAGAAGCGGGGTAAGGAGCGCGGGGTGGCGGTGCTGATGGTGCTGGCGATGGTGACGCTGATGACGGTGGTGGTGGTGGGGATGATGGGGCATGCGGATTATGTGAGGGAGAGGGCGGTTGGGACGGTGGAGGCGGATGGGGCGGTGATGCTGGCGGACAGTGCGGTGCAGGTGGCGGTGGCGCAGTTGCGGGCGGGGACGGAGGCGGTGCGTGATGATGGCGGGGCGGCACCGTGGACGAGTCAGCCCGGGCAATTGACGGTCTGGCGGATGGATGGCGGCGTGGCGCGGCGGCTGAAGCTTTACAGTGATGCGCGGATGGTGGAGACGGGGGAGGGTGAGGAGGCGCATGGCGGGCTGGAGCGCTGGGCGGAGGTGCCGGGGAGGTATGTGGATTTGAATGAGCCGGTGGTGGCGGCGGACGGGCGGCGGTGGTTTCCGATCGTGGATCCGGGGGCGGCGGTGGGGCGGGAGGCGGTGGAGGGATTCGGGGTGGATGCGAGACGGGCGGTGGAGGGGACGGTGGTGGCGGAGCGAGGTGGGGCGCTGCCGATGCCGGTGCAGTGGATTTATCAGTTAGAAGATGGGACCCTTGGGACCCTGGATGAGAGCGGGCGGTTTGTGACGGAGGGGCCGGGGAGGCCAGGGAAGGGGAATCGGATTACGGGGCGGTTTGCGTTCTGGTGTGATGATGAGACGTGCAAAGTGAATGCGGCGACGAGTGGGGAGGGAGTGTTCTGGGATACGCCGCGGGCGGACACTGCGCAGGAGCGGGCGCTGGCGATGCGGCAGCCGCTGCGGTGGGAGTATCACCGTCAGCCGGGGCATCCGGCGGCGGTTTGTCTGAGCAGCGTGCTGGCCCCGGGGAGGAGGTTTGACGCGGAGGGATTCGGGGCGGAGGCGCGTCGCGTGGGTGGGGTGATGGGGTCGATGCGGGCGGCGGATTTTCTGGGGTTGTTGCAGTTAGGCAGGCAGGAGTCGGGTTATGAATGGGCGGGGACGTCGGTGGGCGGGACGTCGGTGCCGGAGGTGTTCGGGGCGGAGCGTCGGGCGAAGCGAATGGGGCGGTTGGGGGATGTGGCGGAGCTGGTGTGGGAGGCGGGAAGGGATGGAGGGGATGGAGGGGATGGAGGGAGGGAAGTGGCTGGGTGGTTTCGGGGACGTGAGGACCGGCGGGAGATGGTGGGGCAGCGGGAGTTTTTTCTGACGACGAGGAGTGCGGCACCGGAGACGACGTTAGGAGGATTGCCGCGGGTGGCGTTGTGGCCGATTCACACGAGTACGGCGGAGCGGGGCGGGATGATGGGAGGGCCGGTGGAGCGGAGTACGGCGTATGATGCGGCGGTGGCGGCGGCGAGCCGGGTGGGGCCGCGGGTGTATTGTGTGCAGCGGGCGCGGCCGGGGGATGGTGATTTTGATCTGAGGGCGGCGGCTGGCGGAGGGAACGCGGCGCTGCTGGAGTATCTGCGAGGGTTGACGGGGCGAGCGGTGCCGGGGTTTTACCGTGAGGGTGAGGGGATGGGGACGTTTGCGGAGAAGTACGGGAGTGGTGAGGGGAGCGACCGCGAGGGGATCCTGCTGGGGATGCTGGATTATGTGAGGGCGGCGAATTTTTCGGATGGGCAGCTGGCGGCGGACAGTCAGTTTCCGGTGCTGTGTCCTGGGAATGCGCATGAGGGGTTCGGGCAGGTGACTCCGCTGGGAGGGGGGGCCGGAGTGGTGCGGGGGATGGGGCGGATGCTGACGATCAGTGAGGTGGCGTTGTGGATGGTGTGTCGGGCGGAGGTGGGAGGGGACGGGCGGGTGCGCGGGGTGCCGAGTGCGGCGAATCGCGGGGCGTTGCGGAAGCCTGGGCAGCGGGAGGTGGAGGTGGGGATGCTGCTGGAGGCGTTTGTGCCGTCGCAGGGCTGGGCGGATTACCGGCCATATGTCAGTGTGGGATTGTCAGGGGGCGGGCCTGAGACGATGCCGTGGGAGGGCGGGGTGTGGCCGGCAATGTACCTGAATGGAGTGGCGCTGGTGCCGACGGTGGCGCGGCCGCAGGCGCAATCGCCGGCGGATCCTCCGGCGGAGTGGGTGAGTTGGGGAGGGTATGCGGGGGTGAGGTGTCTGAGCCAGCGGGTGATTCAGTTTCGGCCGGTGGTGGTGGATCCTGGGGAGGGACTGGAGTTTTCGGGGACTCAGCTAGCGGAGAATGCGGGTCGGCGGTTCAAGCTGGCGGTTTATGATCATCCGGGGAGTGCGGGGAGCGGGGCGGCGGGGAGGGGTGATCTGGTGCAGGTGATCGGGCTGGAGTTTCCGGCGATTTCGGGAGGATTGGTGAAAGTGCCGGCATGGCGGGAGGGAGCGGGGGGATTGACCGAGCGGGTGCTGGCGGCGACGCGGCGCGGCGAGCCGTTGATTCGTGAGGGGGATGTGGTGCAGTCGCTGGTGGTGCGGCATGGGGATTACCGGATGGTGGCGGTGCAGAGCCGGATTGATAGTGGGGCTGGTGCGGTGCGGGTGTTTGAGCCGCATCCGAGGTGGGGGAGGGAAGCGCAGGCGCATTCGTTGAGGGAGCCTAGGTTGAGGGGAGAGGCGGAGGGGGAAGTGAGAGGTTATATCGGAGGGCTTGGGGTGGCGCGGGCGGCGGCTCCGGATTGGGATGGGGAGAGTGGTGAGGGTCCGGAGTGGAGCGGGGATTTTGACAATGGGATGGGAGCGGCTCCGGATGGGCCGTACAGCAACCGGCCGGACGATGGGCATCTGGCGGCGCTGGTGGCGGGAGGCGTGCCGTATTTTTCGGTGGGGGCGGCGGGGATGAATGTGCCGCCGGTTAGTGCGTCGGTATTTTCGGCGCTGCGGCAGATTCCGTCGGCGGTGATGTTCGGGAGCCTGCCGTCGAGGCCGGCAAGCGGGGTGCCGTGGCGGACCTTGTTATTCCGGCCGCAGGAAGGGCACCCGGGCGGGGAGGGATTGCCGGATTGGCTGCTGCTGGACAATTTCTGGCAGCCGGTGGTGGAGCCGCAGCCGTGGTCGCACGATCTGGAGACGGAGGGGAGGGTGAATCTGAATCAGGGGCTGGTGCCGTTTTCGTGGATCAAGAGGCGGACGGCGCTGCATGCGGTGATGAAGCCGGAGACCCTGATGGCGATTCCGGACGGGGCGGCGGGGACGTACAAGAATGGCGGGCGAGCGGGGGACCGGTTCCGGCATTACATCGATGTGGAGGCGACCCTGGCGGTGTGGGATCGGGAGCGGGGCGGGCGTGCGTTTCTGGCGGCGGCGGAGATTTGCGGGATGCCGCTGGTGCCGGAGGGATATGGCGGGGAGTTGAGTCGGGCGGGGTTAGAGGCGTGGTGGCGGCGGCATCGGTTGACGGGTGACAACAGCCGGGAGCGGCCGTATGCGCGATTGGTTCCGCATTTCACGACCCGGAGCAATGTGTACCGGGTGCATTTTGTGGCGGAGACGATTCGGGGGAGTGGCGGGGAAGGGTTTGATGCGGAGAGGGACCGGGTGACGGCGCAGCGGAGAGGGTCGTGCCGGGTGTGGCGCGTGCTGGACGCGAGTGATCCGAGGTTGCCGGATTTTGCGATAGGAGGCGGCGGCGGGACGACGCTGAGTGGGAGTTACCGATGGAGTACGGGGGACTGGCGGGAAGTGAGGGTTGGGGCGGGGCGTTGAGAGAATTTATGCGAACAAC
>JAIXVE010000237.1 GCA_027483175.1 Verrucomicrobiaceae bacterium
CTCACAGCAAACGACGTCGGCGATCAGGAACTCGTCGTCGAACTGACTGTGCCGGCAGATTGCAACGCGAAAACGGTCTCCCTGGAAGTCGTCACACCCGACGGAACGACGATCCCGCGCGAGTTCGCCATCGTCGCGAAAGACGCGGAGGCTCGCGAGAAGGAGCCGAACAACGGTTTCCGGGAAGCGCAGCCGTGGGACATCGGCAAACCAATGACAGGAAGAATCGATGCCGAAAAGGACGTGGACGTTTTCCGCGTCGAGGGACACGCGGACAAGGCGCTCGCGGTGAGCGTGGTCGCCGCTGCTGCGGGTTCCCTGGCGCTCGATCCGATTCTCTCGGTCTTCGACGCGGACGGGCGGCTCCTTTCCAGCACCGATGACTCCCCCGGAATCGGAACCAACGCGCGCATCACCATCGTCCCGAAACGCGGCGGCCCGCTGTTCATCGTGGTGAGCGACGCCAACGACCGGGGCGGCGAGTGGCACGAATACCGACTCAAGGCCCAGCTATGAAAACAGCCCTCTTCACTTTCACCAGCGCCTTGATTTGTGCTAGCAAGATCAGCACGGAACCGGTCAGCTACTTCCGCGACGTGTATCCGATACTGCGCGCAAACTGCATCGGTTGCCACAAGCCGGGAAAGACGAAGGGCGGACTCGATCTCACGACGCACGCCACTATGCTCAAAGGCGGAAAGACTGCCGAAGGACTGAAAGCCGGCCACCCGGAAGCCAGTGAGCTGTTCATCCAAATCGATGGCGCAGAGCCCGAGATGCCGAAGGATTCCGACCCGCTCACCGCCGACGAAGTCGCCACAATTCGACGCTGGATCGCAGAAGGCGCAAAGGACGACTCGCCATCCGAGCCCGGCGCTGCACACCATCTCGATGCGCCTCCCGTTTATCGCAGCGCACCCGCCATCGCCTCGCTCGCATGGTCCCCAGATGGTGCAGTGCTCGCCGTGTCCGGCTGGCACGAGGCGATTCTGCGCAGCGGCGATGGAGAACAAGTACTCGGTCGGCTTGTCGGCGAATCCCCTCGGGTCGAATCACTAGCCTTCTCGCCCGACGGGAAACAACTCGCCATCGCAGGCGGCGCGCCGTCGGAATATGGTGAAGTTCAAATATGGGACGTCGCCGCGAAAAAACAGCTGCGCTCGATCAAGGCTTCGACCGATTGCTTCTACGGAATCTCATGGTCGCCAGACGGCAGCCGCGTCGCCGTCGGTTGTGCAGACAAACTGGTCCGCGTCTTCGCCCTATCCGACGGAAAGGAAGTCATGCGCTGTGACAATCACATCGACTGGGTTTTCGCCACCGAGTGGAGCCGCGACGGCGCGAGGCTTGTCTCCGCCAGTCGGGACAAGGCCATCAAGCTCATCGATGTCTCCACCGGCCATCTGATCGATGACATCGCGCAGCCACGCGAGCCGCTCCTCTGCGTGGCGCGCCATCCTTCCGAGGACTTGATCGCGTTTGGCAGCGACAATGGACAAATCCGCCTCCACAAAATCGCGCCTCGCGGCGGACGTCTTGCCGAGGGCGACAACAAGGAGGAGAGCACCGTGCGCGAGTTCGAACGTCTCTCCGGCGCAGCGAACGCCATCGCATTTTCACCGGACGGAAATCTTCTCGCGGCCACCGGAGCCAACGGCGAAACGCGCATCTGGACGACGGCGGATGGAAAACGGATCGCACAGATCCCCTCCCCGGGCGGTGCGCTGTTCACGCTCGCATTCAGCCGTGACGGCACGCACCTCGCAACCGCCGGAGCCGACGGGCAACTCCGCTTCTACGATCCGAAATCCGGAGCGCTCACAAAGACGCTGACGGCCGTTCCTATCGAAGCAGCGGCGAAACAGAACACCCTCCCCACCCCACCCTAACCTCCTGCTAAGCTGACCACCCCTCTCCCGACCCGCCATTCCCCTCACACCGGAGCCGTCGGCACCACCTTCCCCGGATCCTGACGGTAATGCAGCGCCGGTGGCTCTGCCGCCACGATGATCCGCCGCACGCCTTCCCTCAGGTGCGCCACATTGAAATTCACTAGCAGCCCAACCTCGTACCCCGTCAATCGCAGCAGGCTCCGCAACCGCTCCATCGAAGGCCCGTCCCCGGCATCCGCGCTCACCACACTCACTAGCAGCATCTCCTCCACCAGAAACTCGATCCCCACCCCCGGCTCCACCCGCATCCCTTTGTAAAGGTAAGGCACACTCACGTCCCGCCGGAACAGAATCTCCTTCATCCGCAATTCCTGCGCCAGACAATCCCGGTACACCCCGCACGGCATGCCCGCCCCAAGGTGGCGGTGCACTTCCATGCATGCCCCCACAACAAGATGCGGCAATTCCTGCGGATCAAGGTTCACGGCCCCGCACCTTACGGGCACTCCCCCCCTCATGGGAAGCAGTTCCTCAGCCGATTTTCACCGCCCCGGCCCGCCTCAGAGCGGCGTCACCGTCAGCTTGTGCTTCACCGGAGCCAGCGCCGCCCGAGCCTTCATGTCCAGCGCCGCCTGCCGCCCCGCCAGCTTCTCTTTCAATGTCTTGAACGCCGCCCCAATCTCCGGATCCGCCTGCGCATCACCCTCAAACCCACGGAAATTCGTCACCAGTTGCTTGATCAGCACCGTCTCAAACTGCTGCTTCTCACCCACCTGCCCGAGATACGCATTGAAATTCCCGTCAAACGGCGTCGCCCCGAACTCCGCCGCCAGATTGATCCCCGCCGCCAGTTGCTCCCGACTGAATTCCTTCGTCGCCTCACCCCACGCCACCTTCGCCCGCGCCGCCGTCAACCCCTTCACCGTCAGCATGTAACGATTCAACTCCCGATTGAACGGAATGTACGGCGCAATGCTCCGCGTCCCCGCCGGCGATTGGTCATCTCCCGAAAAACAGAACGGATACCGCGTGCTCTCAATCTCCGCACTCCCGTTCCCCCCGCCCGTCACCACATGCCCTGCACTCCCCGTCGCCGCCCCATTCATGTCAATCGTCAGGGTCCCGATGCTCCCATCGCACCCCAATCCCTTCAAAAACGCCGCTGCCATCACCAGATGCCCGTTCGCATCCGGATGAAACCCGTCCCCGCCGCACACATGATACTTCTCCCCTAGCGCCGGCTTCGCCTTCAGCATCGCCTCAATCATCGGCTGATGAACATCCGCAAACCCTTGCCCGAACTCACCCGCCACCTGCTTCCCGATCCCGCCCAACCGCGCCAGCACCGCATTGTAACCGTCCGCACCGTTCATCGGCGCAAAATTGTCCCGCTTGAAATAAAACGTGTCCACCGCCCCGGGCGTCCCCACCACCACATGCTTCACCCCTGCCTTCTTCAATTCCTCCATCACCCGCCGCATCGACCCCTCATACCCCTTCCCCGTATTCTCATCAAACGGCCGGTACCCGCCATCATTCATCCCATAACACAACGTCACCGTCGTCGGCTGGAAAATCCCCAGATCATTCATCGCCCGACCCGCAAACCCTCCCGCCGTCTCCCCACTCCACCCGAACTGAAACACCCGCACATCCGCCCGACCCGCACACGCCACCAGATACGCCTCGATAAACTTCGAATACATCTTCTGCTCCGTGATCGAATCCCCCACCACCGCCAGCCGCGCCTCCGCAGGCAGCATCGCCCCGGCATTCAACGCCGGTTCAGCCACCCCGGTCAACGGAATCGCAGCAAGGACAGACAACAGGGAGAAACGGATGCTCATCCCATCTCAACGCTGGCACCGTCCCTGCTCTGTCACCCCTCAACTCCCCGCGGTTCCCGTTGCCCCCTCCCAAAAGCACGGCTTTCCTCCCCACATGGACTCGATCGCTGAACTCACCGCCCGCATCCGGGCCTTCCGCGACGCGCGCGACTGGATGCAATTTCACAGCCCCAAAGACCTCTCCGTCGCCATCATCGCCGAAGCCGGTGAACTCCTCCAGCACTTCGTCTGGAAATCCCCGGAAGAATCATGGCAACGCGCCGAAGCCAAAAAAGACGAGGTCGCCTCCGAAATCGCAGACGTAGCCATCCTTCTCTTCGAACTCGCAGACAATCTCGGCCTCGACCTCGCCGCCGTCATGAACGAAAAAATCACCCGCAACGACTCCCGCTACCCCGCAGACAAGGCCCGCGGCTCGAATCTCAAATACAACGAACTCTGACCCTCCCCGCACCCCTCGCATGAAAATCGCCTGTCTCGGCTCCGGTAAAATGGGAACCGCCCTCCTCAAGGGCATCGTCGCCCAAGGGCTCTGCGCCCCCCACGACATCACCATCAGCGACTCCTCCCCAGCCGCTCGCGCCGCCGCCCTCGCCGCCATCCCCGGCATCCTCGAAGCCCCGGACAACCTCGCCGCCGCACTCCCCGCCGACGTCGTCCTCCTCTGCGTCAAACCCGCTGGCATCGTCCCCCTCATCCAGTCGCTCCACCAGCTCCCCTCCAAACTCCTCATCTCCATCGCCGCAGGCATCCCCCTCGCCGCCATGGACCCCGCCGCCGACCACCACCGCGTCGTCCGCGTCATGCCCAATACCCCCGCCCTCATCGGTAAAGGCGCGTCCGCCTTCTCCCCAGGCCGCCTCGCCTCCCCGGACGACTGCGCCACCGCCGCCTCCATCCTCAACGCCGTCGGCTCCGTCACCCAGGTCCCCGAACCCCTCCTCGACGCCGTCACCGGCCTCAGCGGCAGCGGCCCAGCCTACGTCTACACCATCATCGAAGCCCTCGCCGACGGCGGGGTCTGCGAAGGCCTCTCCAAAGAACAGGCCCTCACCCTAGCCGCCCAAACCCTCGCCGGTGCCGCAGAAATGGTCCTCCAATCCGGCCTCCACCCAGCCGTCCTCCGCGACCAGGTCACCAGCCCAGGCGGCACCACCATCCACGGACTCGCCGCCCTCGAATCCGGTGGCCTCCGCGCCGCCCTCATCTCGGGCGTCCGCGCCGCCTCCCTCCGCGCCCGCGAACTCGGCCGCCTCGCCTGACCCTCTCAATCTCCCTCTCTCAACCTCGCCGCCATGCCAGCCATCAGCATCCTCAGCCTCGCCCTCGGCCTCGCCTTCCTCTCAGGCATCAATCTCTACCTAACCACCTTCCTCGCAGGCCTCGCTGGCCGCATGGGCTGGCTCCAGGCCATCGGCGCTCCAGACGTCCTCGGCTTCGTCTCCCACCCGGCCGTCATGACCATCGCCTTCCTGCTCTTCCTGCTCGAGGCCTTCGTCGATAAAGTCCCATGGGTCGACAGTCTCTGGGACGCCCTCCACACCGTCATCCGACCCGCCGGAGCAGTCCTCCTCGCCCTCGACGTCATGGGCACCGCCGACCCCTCCTACAAGGTCATGGCAGGCATCCTCGCAGGCGTCGCCGGCCTCACCACGCATCTCACCAAAGCCGGTCTCCGCCTCCTCATCAACACCACCCCGGAACCGCTCTCTAACATCCTCACCAGCATCGCCGAAGACGTCCTCGTCGCAGGCCTCTTCGCCCTTCTCCTCTACCACCCCCTAGCAGGCCTTATCACCTGCCTCTCCCTCGTCGTCCTCCTCTGGCTCCTCCTGCCCAAACTCTTCCGCCTCATGAAGGCCAACCTCTACCTCATGTGGAAGAAACTCCGCCTCCCAGGCAACACCGAGGAAACCCAACTCATCCTCCCCAGCCGCATCTCCGCTGAACAGGACATGCTCCTCCACTCCCAACTCTCAGGCCCCCTCACCATCTCATGGGCCGTCCCCTGCGTCACCGGCAAGGTCCGTCGCTTCCCCAACCTCGTCCCCAACGCCTTCGGCACTCTCGTCAGCACCAGAGAACACCCAGGCACTCTCGTCTTCCTCTCCCGCCGCTGGTTCCAGCAAGCCCCAGCACGCCTCTCCCTCCCAGGCTGCGACATCCTCCACGAAAGCAGCTTCCTCTCCGAATCCCTCGTCATCTATAACAAATCCGAAAAACGTCAGGCTTCCTTCCGCTTCACCCGCGGCCACCAAACCCTCGCCGCTTTCCTCGAATCCGACCTCCGCCAGCGCCTCAAATCCGGAGCCCCATCCGCACCCTCCCAACTAACACACACAGCCGCGGAAATCACGCCGGAACCAGCCTCCGATCCAACTCCGGAACCGACGTCCGAACCACTGCCCGCGCCCACTCCAGAATCTTCCCCGGCACCGGTCCCGGAACCAACTCCAGAACCATCCCCGGCACCTGTCGCCATACCGACACCAGAACCAACCCCAGCTCCCGCTCCAGAACCCACTCCGGCACCAGAACCAACCCCGGAACCAGCTCCGGAGCCAACTCCAGTTCCCGCTCCCGAGCCAACTCCTGAGCCGACGCCAGCGCCAACTCCCGAGCCCGCTCCGGTTGCAGAACCCACTCCAGACCCGTCGCCAGAACTCATCCCGGAACCAATCCCAGCTCCCGCTCCCACTCCCACTTCTACCCCAACTCCCGCCCCGGAACCCTTCCCCTCTCCCTCCCACAATTCCCCAACCTTCTTCCACGAACTCCCCACACCGCCTGCCCCTCCCACCCCACCGTCTCCAGACCCCATCCCCGCCTTCCCTGACCCAACACCCGCCCCACCACCCGCCACCCCCGACTCATCCCCTTCTCCCCAGTAACCACTTTAGTATTTCCCCGCAATTCCAGTTGCCCCAAATTCCACCAGCGCCATCCTCTCGCCACCATGCCTGAGGATCTCGCCCCTCCAACCTCCCGTCTCCACGACCTCCCGGAATCCGACCGCCCACGCGAAAAAATGAAGCGGCTCGGCCCAGCCGCCCTCTCCAACGCCGAACTCCTCGCCATCTTCCTCGGCACCGGCACCGTCGGCCTCAACGCCGTCGACGTCGGAGCCGCCCTCATCGCCCGCCACCGCAACTTCACCGCGCTCGGCCGTCTCTCATGGCAGGACTTCACCGACCAGCGCGCCGTCGGCGAAGTCAAAGCCCTCCTCCTCGCCGCCGCCTTCGAAATCGGCCGCCGCCTCGCCACCGAAAAATGGGACTCCGTCCCCCTCGATAAACCAGACGCCATCGACGGGCTCGTCGGCCCCTCCCTCCGCCTCGAACCCGCCGAAGTCCTCAAGGTCGTCCTCCTCTCCGTCCGCTGCACGCTCATCGGCATCGAGGAAATCAGCCGCGGCACCCTCACCGAAACCAGCGCCCACCCGCGCGAGGTCCTCCTCCCAGTCATCCGCCGCCGCGCATGGGGCTTCGTCCTCGTCCACAACCACCCCGGCGGCGACCCCACCCCCAGCTCCGCCGACCGCCAGTTCACCCGCAGGCTCCAGGACGGTGCCCAACTCCTCCAGCTCAACTTCATGGACCACCTCATCATCGGCCAACCCTCCGCCGATCGACCAGGATATTTCAGTTTCCGCGAGCACGGCTTGATGTAACCGTCCCACGCCCAGCATGCATCACCCGACCGCCCTCATCCACCAAGGTGCCCACATCGGCTCCGACGTCTCCATCGGACCCTTCGCCATCATCGAAGCCGGAGTCGTCATCGGCGACCGCTGCTCCATCGCCGCTCACGCCCAGATCCTCTCCGGCGTCATCATGGGCTCCCATAACCACGTCGACCGCGCCGCCATCCTCGGCGGCAACCCCCAGTCCCTCTCCTTCGACACCCGCATCCCCAGCGGAGTCCTCATCGGCGACCACAACACGTTCCGCGAACACGTCACCGTCCACCGCAGCATGCACGAGGCCGGCCAAACCAAAATCGGCAACGCCAACTTCCTCATGGCCACCTCCCACGTCGGCCACGACTGCACCATCGGAAACCGCATCGTCATCGCCAATGCCGCCCTCGTCGCCGGCCACGTCGACATCGACGACCACTGCTTCCTCGGCGGCGGCTCCGCCTTCCACCAGTTCATCCGCATCGGCACCTACGCCATGGTCCAGGGCAACGGCTCCTTCTCCTGCGACATCCCCCCATTCTGCACCGCCTTCCGCGAAAACGCCGTCGCCGGCCTCAACGTCGTCGGCCTCCGCCGCGGCGGCTTCGACAGCACCGCCCGCGCCGACATCAAACGCGCCTACTCCACCGTCTTCCATTCCCCCGCAGGCCCAGTCAAAGCCGCCACCACCGCGCTCGAAGACGCCTCATGGTCCCAGCCCGCACGCCACTTCCTCTCCTTCATCGCTCACCCAGGCTCCAAAGGCGTCGCCCGCCCACGCGAGTAAGTAACCCAGCGACTGTTTCTCTCCCGCATGCGTATCTTGCAGTCGGCCCGCGCCACCTCTCCTATTCCTTCTAATTCCCATGTCCTCCATCCCTGAGCTTCCCATCCTGCGCCACGGCAAGGCCTACCAGTCCCTCGACGTCGCAGAAATCCCCCACGTCGCCTCAGGCCAACCCGTCATCCGCATCAGCCAGGCCAACAGCGGTCTCATCACCCGCGACCTCGCCGCCTCCAAAGCCGCCCGCGCCGCCCTCCGCGCCATCCCCACCAGAGAACGCGTCGCCATGGTCCAGCGCGCCGGCGAAATCTTCCTCCGCGACACGCTCCCAGTCGGCACCGCCGGCCACACACAGTCACCGGAAGACTACGTCCACCAGCTCAGCACCACCAGCGGGCTCCCCCACTCGCTCATCCGAATGAACCTCAACCGCCTCGGCGGGATCTTCTCCCAAATCGAGACCATCCTCCGCGGCCTCACCCGCGGCATGGACCTCGACGTCCTCGACCGCGGCTACGGCACTCAAGGCGGTGCCCCCGTCTCATGGCACTGTCTCACCGACAATCTCGCCGTCATCCTCCCTAGCAACTCCCCGGCCGTCAACGCCCTCTGGATCCCCTCCATCGCCCTCGGCGTCCCCGTCATCCTCAAACCAGGCCGCGAAGAACCATGGACCCCATGGCGCGTCATCGAAAGTCTCTTCAAAGCCGGTGTCCCCCGCGAAGCCATCAGCTTCTACCCCACCGGCCACGACGGCTCAGGCGTCCTCCTCCGCCGCGCCGGCCGCGTCATGATGTTCGGTGACGACAACACCGTCGCCCAGTACGCCTCCGACCCGCGCGTCGAGGTCCACGGCTCCGGCCGCAGCAAGATCCTCATCGGCGAAGACAAAATCGAACAGTGGCGCGATTACCTCCCTGTCCTCGTCGAAAGCGTTAGCGCCAACAGCGGCCGCTCCTGCATCAACACCAGCGCCATCCTCGTCCCCAAGTACGCGAAGGAAATCGCCGAAGCCCTCGCCCGCGAACTCCTCGCCATCACCCCGCGCGCCGTCGATGACCCCGACGCCCGCCTCTCCGGCTTCGCCAACCCCGCCATGCCGGAATGGATCGACTCCACCATCACCGACGGTCTCGCCACGCCCGGCGCTTCGGATGTCTCCCTCGCCTTCCGCGACGGGGTCTCCCGCAAGGCCTCTCGCGACGGCATGAACTACCTCCTCCCCACCATCATCCACACGCCGGACTTCGCCCACCCGCTCGCCAATCGCGAATTCCTCTTCCCCTTCGCCAGCGTCACCGAAGTCCCCCAAGCCGAAATGCTCGACCTCATCGGCCCTTCCCTCGTCGTCACCGCCATCACCGACGACGCCTCGTGGATCCCCGATCTCCTCGAATCCCCTGACATCGACCGCCTCAACGTCGGCCCCACCCCCACAAACCGTGTCCAGTGGGACCAGCCACACGAAGGCAATCTCTTCGAATTCCTCTACCGCCGCCGCTCCATCGGGATCGCCGGCGCGGCCTGATCCCCAGCGCCCGCCATGCCTCCTCCTCAGAACCTCTCCGCAACCAGCCTCATCGCAAGGTTCTGCGGCCCGGACACGCCTGCCTTCGTCCCTGCCTTCCAGCACACCCCCGGCACCAAGGTCATCTTCGGCCCAGGCGAGGTCGCCCGCACCGGCATCCTCGCCAGAAACCTCAAGGCCGAACGCGTCCTCGTCGTCACCGACCCTGGCATCGCCAACGCCGGCCACCTCGACCGCGTCGTCGCCTCCCTCAGCGACGCCGGCCTCGAATGGTCCGCCTTCATGGGCGTCATCGAAAACCCCACCACAGACACCGTCGCCGCCTGCGTCGAATCCGCCCGATCCCTCGGTGCAGACCTCCTCATCGGCCTCGGCGGAGGCTCCAGCATGGACACCGCCAAAGGCTGCAACTTCATCCTCACCAACGGCGGGGTCATGCACGACTACTGGGGCTCTAACAAAGCATCCCAGCCGATGCTCCCCAGCATCGCCATCCCCACCACCGCAGGCACCGGCAGCGAATGCCAGAGCTACGCCCTCATCTCCGACGCCGCCACCCACGCCAAAATGGCCTGCGGCGATCGCAAAGCCGCCGCCCGCATCGCCATCCTCGACCCGGACCTCACCCTCAGTCTCCCGCCTCGCGTCACCGCCCTAACAGGCATCGACGCCGTCGCCCACGCCGTCGAAAGCGCCGTCAGCCGCAACCGCACCGACATCTCCCTCGCCTACTCCCTCGCCGCCTTCCCGCTCCTCACCGCCAATCTCCCCAGGGCCCTCGCCAACCCCTCAGACCTCGAAGCACGCTCCGCCATGCTCCTCGGCGCAGCCCTCGCCGGCACAGCCATCGAAAACTCCATGCTCGGTGCCGCCCACAGCGCCTGCAACCCGCTCACCGCTCGCTTCCACACCCCCCACGGCGAAGCCGTCGGCCTCATGCTCCCCCACGTCGTCCGCCTCAATTCCTCAAACCCCGACGCCGCCGCCACCTACAACTCCCTCTGCCGCGCCGCTTCCCTCCCGGAAAACTCCCTCGCCGACTTCCTCGCCTCTCTCTTCTCAACAGCAGGCTTCCCCCCTCTCCTCCCGCCAGACCGGCTCGCACCCGCCACTCTCGACGACCTCTCCACCATGGCCGCCGCCCAGTGGACCGCCCAATTCAATCCAGTCCCCGTCTCCAAAGCCTCCTTCGACGCCCTCTACCGCGCCGCCGCAGGTCTCTGACCTCCATCTAAGGCCCGGCTCAACCGCCGCCAGCCTTACCCTTCCCCTTCGCAGGCTTGCTCTCCTTCGCCGCAGGCGCAGCAGCAGCCGCCGGGGCCGCAGGAGCCGCCGCAGCAGCAGGGGCCGCCGCCGCAGGCGCACTGTCCTGCTTCGCCGCCGTCTTGTACCCCTCACTCCGGTAATCCGTAATGTAAAACCCCGACCCCTTGAACACAAACCCAGCTCCCACCCCGATCTTCCGCACCACCTTCCCCTTGCACCCACTCTGCGGACACTTCGTCAGCCGCTTGTCGTTCATCGACTGAAAGACTTCAAACTCGTGTCCACACGCCGGACAGGCATAATCGTAGGTAGGCATGACTGAAAAACAGAAGGTTTAAGGTTCGCTGACCTTCCCCTACGTCGCCCACCCACGCAAGGTTTGCAAGGCCCGCCGGAAAATCCCCAACCCACTCATTTTCGTGGTGCGCACCCGACTCCGCCGCCTACAGATGAACCCCCCTTCAGTGCGCGTCATCCCGGTCAGTTCATGAATTCCCTCCAAATCGGCCTCATCGCCACCGCCTCCCTCCTCCTCGGATGGTGGGCCCTCATGCGGCTCCGCAAGTCCCTCGGCATCTGGCGCTTGCGCTACTACGCCTTCCCCCGCCCGTGGCTCAAACACCTCCACGCCTCCGTCCCGCTCTACCACCGTCTCCCATGGGAACTCCGCTCGGAATTCCAGGACAAAATGCTCTCGTTCATCGACGGCAAACACTTCCGCCCAGGCGGCTCCCTCGACGAAATCACCGACGAACAACGCGTCATCATCGCCGCCCACGCCTGCCTCCCGCTCATGAACCGCGAATCCGCTGGCTGCCACGGTGCCATCCTCGGCGTCCACCTCTTCGCCGACACCCCCCCCGAAAAAGCCCTCGAAGCCGCCACCCCTAGCCACCCAGCCCTCCTCTGGGACCATTCCCTCCGCGCCTGCCTCGACCCCCACAACGCCACCTCGGAGGTCGTCCTCTCCATCCTCAAACGCCTCGGCGCGAACCCTCCCATCACCCCCTCCGGCCCGGACCTCCGCCTCACCCCCTGGGGCCGCGTCCTCAGCAGCGACCTCCACAGCTCCTTCGGCTTCCAAGTCAGCGGCAGCTACCTCGACACCTACCACGCCAACGGCGACATCGCCGCCTTCTACGCCGCCGCCACCGAGGCCTTCTTCTCCTACCCGTCCCTCCTCCATCAGCAGGACGCAGGGCTCTATCTCCGACTCAAACAGTTCTTCCGCGTCGACCCCCTGCGCTGGAAAACACTGACGCATTGAAAGCTCAATCCTGCGCCGTCAGGGGACGCACCTCCCTCTGCGTGCTCTTCTGCATGCACGCCGCCGCCATGGCGGCCTACGCCGTCCCTTTCCCTAACGTCCTCAAATCCCACGGGCTCTCCGACTGGGCCTTCCTCGCCGTCAGCACAGGCTCCATCGCCTCCTTCATCTCCCCAATGTTCGCGGCCTCCCTCGCAGACCGCCGCATCGCCCCGGAACGTCTCCTCGCCGCCCTCACCTTCCTCTCCGGCACACTCCTCGCCCTCGTCCACGCCTCCGTCCACTTCCACTGGGGCCCCCATTGGTTCCTCGGCCTCATGATGGCCTACGCCCTCTCCAATGCCCCGGGCTTCTCCCTCGTCACCAGCATCGTCCTCTCCCGCCTCTCCGACGCACGCCGCGAATTCGCTCCCATCCGCGTCTGGGCCACATGGGGCTGGATGGCCTCCTCCTTCATCGTCAGCCGCTGCCTCCATCTCGACCAATCCCCCGCCGCAGGCTACATCGGCGCAGCCATCTTCCTCGCAGAATCCCTCTTCTGCCTCTCCCTCTCCCCAACCCATCCTCCCCAGGGCCGCGCCCCCCGCCGCTGGCGCGATGTCATCGGCTGGGACGCCCTCCCTCTCCTCCGCCACCCGGACCACCGTCTCATCTTCCTAACCAGCGCCGCCTTCTCCGCGGTCATGTCCACCCTCTACGTCCACACCGCTCCACACCTCTCCGCCGGCGGCGACCCCACACCCGCCGCCACCATGTCCCTCGCCCAACTCTGCGAAGGCATCGCCATGCTCGGCATCTCCGGCCTCCTCCTCCGCTTCCGCATCAAATGGCTCCTCATCGCCGGCCTTTCCCTCGGCATCCTCCGCTACCTCCTCCTCGCCACCGACTACCGCCCGGCCATGGTCGCCAGCGTCGCCCTCCACGGCCCGCTCTTCGTCCTCTTCTACATGACTAGCCAGATCTACCTGGAACTCCGCATCGACCCAGCCATCCGCGCCCAGAGCCAGGCCCTCCTCTCCATCATGAACAATGGCATCGGCAACCTCTCCGGCTACCTCGCCATCGAACTCTGGCACCGCCACTGTCTCCTCCCAGACGGCTCCACCAACTGGCCACGCTTCTGGTCATGGCTCGCCGCCGCCGCTACCCTCCTCACCGCCGCCTTCGCAGCCCTCTACCGCGGCCATCCCCGCTCCCAACCAACCCGCTGACCCGCATCTCAGAGCAGCAGCCCGTGACAACTCTTCCCGCCCTCGCCGTCCCCCCGGCATGGCAATCCCCGGGTCCGCAACCGACGAGCCCCACCGGCACCCGGCTAAAACCCCGCCCCTGCAACCCGCCATGTCACGCGCGAACCTCTCCTAACGCGCCACCTCAGTGAATCACCGGCGCTCCATACCGCCGGTGAATCGCCACACACGTCTCCACAGGCAGCCGCAACCCGTGCGACAACTCCTTCAAATACTCACTCTCCGTCCGGTCATCCAACAGAATCGCCCCCACCGAAACCGCATACGCCTTCTCCTCCAGCCCCAGCGGC
This sequence comes from Verrucomicrobiaceae bacterium, assembly GCA_027483175.1. Taxonomy (GTDB): domain Bacteria; phylum Verrucomicrobiota; class Verrucomicrobiia; order Verrucomicrobiales; family V1-33; genus V1-33. The sequence continues at coordinate 13,804 of JAIXVE010000237.1, forward strand.
ACCGACCACGCAAAATCCCGCACCGGTACCGCAGGCTTCTCAAACTCCCCACGGATGAACTCCACCACCACCGCCGTCGGCTGTCCCAGCAACTTCAGAATCCGCTGCTCCTCATCCCGGTCCATCCGCCCGTCCGCCCGCGTCGCATTCAGCATCGCCCTCACCAGCACCTTCGCCTGCTCGTCCATCGGCGGCTCCGCCGCCCTCGGCTTGAAAATCTCCGGCTCCTCACCACGCACCACCGTCGCCGTCGGCCGCTGCGCCGTCGGAGGCTGCGGCGCCGGCGCACGCTGCACCGTCGGCTGCCCTCCCCCTGGCACTCCCTCCACCGCCCCACCCAGAATGTCCTGCAGAATCTTGCTGCCCTGCCCACCACCAGCCCCGCCAAGCAGGGTGCCAAGAAGTTCGATCGCGTTCATATGGTTGCCTCCAAATTGGTTCAGTTCGCGCCGCACTGACCACTCTGGCCCCGTGCCGACCCTCCCCACTAACTCCCTCACGCCTCGCGGTCAAACCCGTTCCCACGCATTCTCAACCCCCTCATTTGCCCCTCCAGCTACGCCGCATTCCGGGTTGCGTTCCCGCACCCTTCAGCCAGTGATCAGGGTCCCTTTTATCCAAAGCTCCTATGCCCGAAACCTACGCTGTCATTCTCGCAGGCGGAAGCGGCCGCCGTTTCTGGCCGCTCAGCCGCGACTCCCGCCCCAAACAACTCCTCAAGCTCTTCGGCAACGACACGCTCCTCGAACAGGCCGTCCAGCGCCTCGATGGCCTCGTCCGCCCCGAAAACACGCTCATCCTCACCAACGAGGAACAGGTCACTTCCGTCCGCATGCTCATGGGAGACCGCATCCCCGCGGACAACATCATCGCTGAACCAGCCAAACGCGACACCGCCCCAGCCATCGCCCTCGGCATCGGCTGGGTCGCCGCACGCTGCCCGGACGCCGTCATGCTCGTCCTCCCCGCAGACCAGCTCATCAAAGACCACGCCGCCTTCTCCGACTGCCTCAAAGGCGCCGCCGAAGTCGCCGCCCGCACCAAAGCCATCGTCACCATCGGCATCCGCCCCACATGGGCCTGCCCCTCCTACGGCTACATCGAACGCGGCCGCCGCGCCTTCATCTCCGGCCTCGACCACGCCCCCGCAGTCTACGAGGTCCAGCGCTTCCGCGAAAAACCCAACCCTGACCTCGCCGAAGAATTCCTCCGCGCCGGCTCCTTCTCATGGAACGCTGGCATGTTCATCTGGAGCGTCCCCGCCGTCATCGCTGAACTCTCCCAGCACTGCCCGGAACTCGCAAGGTTCATCTCCGAAGTCAGCCACTCCCGCGACCTCAAAGCCACCCTCGCCAGCCAGTTCGGCTCCCTCCCCAAAATCTCCATCGACTACGCCCTCATGGAAAAAGCCAACCGCGTCCTCAATGTCGAAGCCACCTTCGACTGGGACGACGTCGGCTCATGGATCTCCGTCGGGAAATACCTCCCCGCAGACGAGGGCCTCAACGCCGCCAACGCACCCCTCTCCCAGATCGATTCCTCCGGCAACATCGTCTTCAATACCTCCGGCAAACGCATCGCCCTCCTCGGCGTCAAAGACCTCATCGTCGTCGAAACCGAAGACGCCATCCTCGTCGCCGACAAAAACTCCGCCGACGCCATCAAGAAACTCGTCGACATCGTCCCGCCAGACCTCCACTGACGCCCCACCCCTCCCATCCCCACAAGGATGCTCTCCCACTCGGACCTCGATTCCCTCTCCGGTGACATCGCCGGCCGGCTCCGGAACCGCGGGCTCCGCCGTACCCGCGCCCTCGACCTCCTCATCGAGGAAATGGCCCTCCGCGACAAACCAGCCACCATCGCAGACCTCAGCCAGTCCCCCCGCCTCTCCGAAAACTGCGACCCAGCCACCGTCTACCGGCTCCTCATGAAGCTGGAAACCCACGGCGTCGTCCGCCGCCTCGGCCTCCACGACCGCTCCACCTACTTCATCCTCGTCCTCCCCAACCGCCACCACGACTACCTCGTCTGCACCCAGTGCGGCCGTATCTCCGAAGTCGACATGGCCTGCCCAGTCCACACCCTCGAGCGCAAACTCGAAAAGGCCTCCGGCTTCCACCACATCTACCACGAACTCGAATTCTTCGGCATCTGCCCCGATTGCCACACCGGCCGCGAACAATCCGGCCACACCCACTGCTGCTGACCCAGCCCCATGCCAGCCCTCTCCACGGCTCTCTTCCTCGACCGCGACGGAGTCGTCAATACCTGCCCCGGCGACGGCTACGTCCTCCGCCCAGCCGACTTCCACTTCACCGACGGCCTCTTCGATCTCATGCGCTGGGCCGCCCACATGGGCTGGAAACGAATCCTCGTCACCAATCAGCAGGGCGTCGCCAAAGGCCTCATGTCCCTCGCCGACCTCGACGCCATCCACCACACCATGCAAGCCGCACTCCGCCAGCATGCCGCCCCCTTCGACGCCATCTACGCCTGCACCCACCTCGCCGGCTCCTGCTCCTGCCGCAAACCCTCCCCGGAAATGATCGAAATCGCCTGCCGCGATCACTCCATCAACCCCTCCTCCTCCACCCTCATCGGCGACGCCGACCGCGACATCGAAATGGCCCGCAACGCCCTCGTCGGCACCTCCATCCGCATCACCAACTCCCGCCCCGATACCTCCTCCCCAACCCTCCGCACTCCCTCCCTCCCCATCGCCCTCTCCTGGCTCCAATCCCGCCACTCCCCGATTCCCCCCACCTCCCGATAATCACCTCACCTCACGACACGTCTCCCCCGCGACTCGAAAAACAGCGGACCAACCATCGCACCGGAACGAAAAGCATCGTCCCGTAGATCAGCGGCAGCACCAGCCCATGCACCCACTGAAACAGGGTGCCAAATGCCGCCGACAAAACAAACTCACCCCCGCCAGGAAACCGCGCCAGGCCCAACCGCATCCACTCCAGCGGCACTCGGAAAGGCCGGTGCATCGCCGCCCCAAGCTCAGCCCGGCGAGTCAGCCCAGAATCCGCCGCCACATCCCCACCCGGATGAAAATCCGCAAACGACAAGACCAACCCAATCCACTGAAACACCGCAACCGCCAGAAAACACCCGACGAACGTCAGCACAGCACCCCGTCGCGACATCAACATCCCCCAGCCTCCCCCATCCAGCCACCCTAGTCAAACGCACGACCGCCCCCGCACGCTTAAAGAAGTCCCGCCCGGAAGAGGTCAGCGCCCAGTCCCGCCCGGAAGAGGCCTGTCTATTTACCTCCCGTGCGCCCCAGAAGCTCCCTCTGAAGAGGCCTGTCCAATTGCCATCACGCTACCGCGCTTCCGCCTGCCCCCTGTTCGCCTGTCCGGCTCCGCGCCCTGAAGAGGTCCGTCCAATTGCCTCCACACCGCCGCGCCCGGAAGAGGTCTGTCCAATTGCCTCCCGCACCCTCGAAGAGGTCTGTCTGATTGCATACCGGCGCCCGCGCCCTGAAGAGGTCTGCCCAATTGCCTCCAGGTCTGCCCGGAAGAGGCCTGTCTATTTGCGTCCCGTGCACCCCAGAAGCTCCCTCTGAAGAGGCCTGTCCAATTGCCATCACGCCAACGGTGTCCGTGTTTAGTCTGGATTTGACCTGCCTGGGCGGGTGGCGCCGGCGCTCCGTGCCCTGACACGAAGGGGGCCCGAGGGGTCCCGGATCCCTGCCCGAGGGTCGTTTTCA
>JAIXVE010000104.1 GCA_027483175.1 Verrucomicrobiaceae bacterium
GCCTCCAACCGGCTCCTCTCCCCGGAAGCATGGGAAACCTGCACGCTCTTCGACGTCAATTACCTCCCGGCCAACATGTCCGTCAGCACCCTCGAAAACGGCTTCCGCGACCTCGGCCGTCAGATCTACGACAGCGGCTTCATCGAAGAACGCCGCCGCCGCTTCTTCCAACGCCAGGACACCATCCGCCGCGGTCTCTCCTGACCCCAGCCATTGTGGCGCACCCATCCCACCCGGAACGCACCACTTCCGCGCCAATCCGTCGCATCCATCCATCGCCGGAATCGCCCCAAGATCCCCACAACCCCCTCTCCACCAATGACTTGAACATCCCCGAACGTCCCGGCACCACTCCTGCACCTCTCAGGGCAAAGACCACGCTCCCTCCACCCCTTTCCACGCATGAACGCCGAACGCTTCACCCACAAAACCACCGAGGCCATCCAGTCCGCTCAGTCCTTCGCCACCAAAATGGGCCACGCGGAACTCAAACCCGCTCACCTCGTCGCCGCCCTCATGGACCAGGAAGGCGGCATCGCCCGTCCCCTCCTCGAACAAATCCTCGGCTTCGATCGCACCGAAGCCTTCGTCAAGGACCTCGCCGCCTTCCTCGCCCGCCAGCCTAGCGTCTCCGGCGCCACTGGCCTGGCCATGTCCAACGACCTCCGCATCCTCCTCGCGGAAGCCGAAGAACAGCAGAAAGCCCTCAAAGACGAATTCCTCAGCGTCGAACACCTCCTCCTCGCTCTCACCAGGAAACCCGGCGAACTCCAGTCCCTCATCAGGGAATTCAATATCGCCCACGCCCCGCTCCTCGAAGCCATCAAATCCATCCGCGGTTCCCAGAAGGTCGCCGATCAGGACCCCGAGGGCAAATACCAGACACTCGAAAAATACGGCACCGACCTAACCGCTCGTGCCCGCAAAGGCAAGATCGACCCCGTCATCGGCCGCGACGACGAAATCCGCCGCGTCATGCAGGTCCTCAGCCGCCGCAGCAAAAACAACCCGGTCCTCATCGGTGAACCAGGCGTCGGCAAAACCGCCATCGCCGAAGGCCTCGCTAGGCGCATCGTCGCCGGCGACGTCCCAGATTCCCTCAAGAACAAGCGACTCATCAGCATGGACCTCGGCGGCATGATGGCCGGTGCCAAATTCCGCGGCGAATTCGAAGAACGCCTCAAAGCCTTCCTCAAGGAAGTCACTTCCAGCGAGGGCCAGATCATCCTCTTCATCGACGAACTCCATACCATCGTCGGGGCCGGCAAAGCCGAAGGTGCCATGGACGCCGGCAATCTCCTCAAACCCCAGCTCGCTCGCGGCGAACTCCGCTGCATCGGCGCCACCACCCTCGACGAGTACCGCAAGTACATCGAAAAAGACCCCGCCCTCGAACGCCGCTTCCAACCCGTCATGGTCGGCGAGCCTTCCGTCGAGGACACCATCGCCATCCTCCGCGGCCTCAAGGAACGCTACGAGGTCCACCACGGGGTCCGCATCCAGGACAATGCCATCATCGCCGCCGCCACCCTCAGCGACCGCTACATCTCCGACCGCTTCCTCCCTGACAAAGCCATCGACCTCGTCGACGAAGCCGCTAGCCGCATCAAAATCGAACTCGATTCCATGCCCACGGAAATCGACGTCATCGAACGCGCCATCATGCAGGCAGAAATGGAACGCCTCGTCCTCAAAAAAGAATCCGACGCCGCCTCCAAAGACCGCGTCACCCGCCTCGATCGCGAAATCGCCGACCTCAAAGAAAAATCCGGCGCCCTCAAATCCCAGTGGCTCACCGAAAAAGAAGCCGTCCAGGCTGGCCGCAAAATCAAAGAGGAAATCGACCGCCTCCGCACCGAACTCGAACAGGCCCAGCGCACCGGCGACTTCGCCCGCGCCGGCGAAATCCAGTACGGCCTCATCCCTAACCTCGAAACCCAGCTCGCCGCCGCCGCCGCCAACCCGCCCGCTAAAGCCACTCTCCTCCGCGAGGAAGTCACCGACGAAGACATCGCCCGCGTCGTCGCCGCATGGACCGGCATCCCCGTCTCCCGTCTCAAGGAAGGCGAACGCGCCAAACTCGTCCACATGGAAGAACGTCTCCGCGCCCGCGTCATCGGCCAGTCCTCCGCCATCACCGCCGTCTCCAACGCCGTCCGCCGCGCCCGCGCCGGCCTTCAGGACGAAAACCGCCCTATCGGTTCCTTCCTCTTCCTCGGCCCCACCGGTGTCGGCAAAACCGAACTCTCCAAAGCCCTAGCCGAATTTCTCTTCGACGACGAAAACGCCATGACCCGCATCGACATGAGCGAGTACATGGAAAAACACGCCGTCAGCCGTCTCATCGGAGCCCCTCCAGGCTACGTCGGCTACGATGAAGGCGGCCAACTCACCGAGGCCGTCCGCCGCCGCCCCTACAGCGTCGTCCTCTTCGACGAAGTCGAAAAGGCCCACCCCGACGTCTTCAATGTCCTCCTCCAGGTCCTCGACGACGGCCGCATCACCGACGGTCAGGGCCGCACCGTCGACTTCAAAAACACCGTCCTCATCATGACCAGCAACATCGGCAGCCAGTTCATCATGGACGTCGATAACAAGGAACAGCGCGAAGCACGCGTCACCGAAGCCCTCCGCAATCACTTCCGACCCGAATTCCTCAACCGCATCGACGAAACCATCATCTTCGACCGCCTCAGCGACAGCGACCTCGCCAGCATCGTCAGAATCCAGCTCCAGCGAGTCGTCACTCGCCTCGCCAAACAGAATCTCCACCTCGACCTCGCACCCGACGCCCTCCAGTTCATCGCCGATCAGGGCTACGACCCAGTCTACGGAGCCCGCCCCCTCAAACGCGCCATCCAGAAACACCTCCTCGACCCACTCAGCCTCGCAATGCTAGACGGACACTTCACCGACGGCGACCACATTTCCGCCCAACTCAAAGACGCCAAAGTCATCTTCGCCAAAGCCTGACACATCCCCACAAGCCCCCTCCGACCCAGCGCGCCGCAGGCTCTGGACTGCTGGGAGAATCACAGCTCTCTCTGCGTGCGGAGCACGCCTACCCGCCCTCTCCCAACCAGCCCGGCCGAAGGCCCTTGGACTGCGGAAGCCTGCTGCCGCTTTCCCGGTGCCAGCCCGCTGGCCCGGCACCATTCAAGCACCCTCTCCCCACAAGCCCTCTCCCAACAAGCTAGCCGCAGGCTCTGGACTGCTGGGAGAATCACAGCTCTCTCTGCGTGCGGAGCACGCCTACCCGCCCTCCCCACAAGCCTCTCGGCACAAGCCAGCCTCAACGAGCCGCAATGTGATAGTCCGAGGCAACGCCCCGGATGCCTACCCCAGAACATCCCCAGCCCTGAATGGGCGGAACACCCATCCCGCAGGCGACACCACCGGACAACACCCCAACGCCCCCCATCCGCCTGAACAACCGCACGCCTCCCCCGCGTACCGTTCCCCCATGGCGTCCCCCATCTCCCGCCGGCACTTCCTCCGCTCCCACGGCTTCAACCTCGGAGCCCTCGCCCTCCCGTGGCTCCTCCACCGCGACGCCGCCTCCGCCGCACCCACCAAACCCTTCACCGACGGGCTCCGCTTCGACCTCTCCCCAAAACCACCTCCCTCCTTCGGCAAAGCCAAGGCCATGATCTCCCTCTTCATGATCGGCGGCCCCAGCCAGATGGACCTCTTCGACCCAAAACCCCAGCTCACCAAATACCACGGCCAGAAATTCCCCGGCGACATCCAGTACGACAACGCCGCCGAAGCCAGCAGCAAGGTCTTCGGATCCCCATGGCAGTTCGCCCCGCGCGGCCAGTGCGGCATGGAACTCAGCGAACTCCTCCCCCACCTCGCCGAAATCGCCGACGACATCACCCTCATCCGCTCCATGCGCACCGCCGTCAATAACCACGGCCAAAGCATGTACGCCCTCCTCTCCGGCCGCGCCACCGCCGGCCGCCCCACCCTCGGCTCATGGCTCAATTACGGCCTCGGCAGCGTCACCGACAACCTACCAGCCTACCTCTCCCTCACCAGCCCCCACGGCCAACCCCTCCTCAACAGCGACAACTGGTCCGCCGGCTGGCTCCCCGCCATCTACCAGGGCACCATGGTCAAACCCACCGCACCCCATCTCCTCAACCTCAACCCGCCCGATTACCTCCCACCCGGCGCCCAGGACGCCCAGCTCGACCTCCTCAACCAGCTCAATACCGACCACCTCCGCGCCCACCCCGGCGACTCCGACCTCGACGCCCGCATCCAATCCTACGCGCTCGCCGCTCGCATGCAGTCCGCCGCCAGCGACGCCTTCGACCTCTCCTCCGAACCTCCCTCCATCCGCAAACTCTACGGCCTCGACCAGGACCACACCCGCGACTACGCCACACGCTGCCTCATCGCCCGCCGTCTCGTCGAACGCGGGGTCCGCTTCGTCCAAATCCTCAACAACGGCCAGTCATGGGACCACCACGGCGCCATCCGCTCCGCCCTCCCAGACCGCACCCGCGAAACCGACCAGCCCACCGCCGCCCTCGTCAAGGACCTCAAACAACGCGGGCTCCTCGACTCCACCATCGTCCACTGGGGCGGCGAAATGGGCCGTCTCCCCGTCCTCCAGAACGACGGCGGTCCCGATAAATGGGGCCGCGACCACAATACCTACGGCTTCTCCTCATGGATGGCCGGCGGCGGCTTCAAATCAGGCCACGTCCACGGAGCCACCGACGAATGGGGCCACCACGCCGTCACCGACATCGTCAACCACTACGACTGGCACGCCACCCTCCTCCACCTCTTCGGCCTCTCCCACAACTCCCTCGTCTTCAAACGCAACGGCACCGACGCCACCCTCACCGACGGTCAGCCCGCTCGCATCATCTCCAACCTCCTCGCCTGACCCCGCCCCTCCCCGCCGCAGGCGCCCCTCACGCACGTCACGAAAAATTCGCAGGATTTCCCCTTTCCTGTATCCCGGATGCACGCATGTTCGCCGCCCTTCCGGCCGGGCCTTCCACGCCCACGGAATGGATGCGCGCCGCCCGTTGTCGTGTGTTTCGCGGGTCGGATCAAAGGCTTCAGTCTCCGGCTCGCGCCTCACTCCACACACGCGCCGCGCCTCTCTATCACATTTCAGTCTCTCAGCCCTATTCAATGAACGATCATATCCGCAATATCGCCATCATCGCCCACGTCGATCACGGCAAAACCACTCTCGTCGATAAACTCCTCCGCGCCGGCGGTGCCTTCCGCGACAACCAGGTCGTCGAAGAACGCGCCATGGACAGCATGGACCTCGAAAAAGAAAAGGGCATCACCATCCGCGCCAAGAACACCTCCGTCCGCTGGGGCGACCGCATCATCAACATCGTCGACACCCCCGGCCACGCCGACTTCGGCGCCGAAGTCGAACGCGTCATGAAAATGGTCGATGGGGTCGTCCTCGTCGTCGACGCCTACGAAGGCCCCCAGGCCCAGACCCGCTTCGTCCTCCGCAAGGCCCTCCAGGAAGGCCTCAAACCCATCATCGTCATCAACAAAATCGACCGCGATCACTCCGACCCCGCGGGCATGCATGACAAGGTCCTCGAACTCTTCCTCGAACTCGACGCCACCGAAGACCAGTTCGACGCCCCCACCTACTACGGCTCCGCCCGCGACGGCTACTTCAAAGCCAATCTCGCCGACGAAAAAACCGACATGATGCCCCTCCTCGAAGGCATCTGGACCCACATCCCACCACCCAAAGCAGACCCCGGCGGCCCCTTCCGCATGCTCGCCAGCAATATCGGCTACGACGACTACGTCGGCCGGATCGCCATGGGCAAGGTCCTCAGCGGTAAAGCCGCCAAAGGCGACACGCTCTTCCTCATGCGCAAGGACGGCTCCAAGGTCCGCGCCAAGGTCACCCGGATCTTCGAATACTCCGCCCTCCAGATGAACTCAAGCGAAATCGCCGAGGCCGGGAACATCGTCGGCATCGCCGGCTTCGAAGACGTCGACATCGGCGAAACCCTCACCGCTTCCGACGAGGACGTCGCCATCACCTTCGTCGACATCGACCCTCCCACCATCAGCATGGAGTTCTCCGTGAACGACAGCCCCGGCGCAGGCCGCGAAGGCAAGTACGTCACCAGTCGCCAGATCCGCGACCGCCTCATGCGCGAGACCAAAACCAATATCTCCATCCACGTCTCCGACACCGACCTCGCCGGCGTCTTCGCCGTCTCCGCCCGCGGAGCCATGCAGATCGCCGTCCTCGTCGAGCAAATGCGCCGCGAGGGCTTCGAACTCCTCGTCTCCCGCCCTAACGTCATCATCCGCCGCAACGAGGAAGGCGAACGCCACGAACCGTACGAAACCCTCTACATCGAGGTCCCCGAAGAATACGTCAGCGGCGTCCTCAAGAGCCTCAACGAACGCAAGGGCACGCTCGTTGACATGAAGCCCCACAGGACTTCCACCCTCATCGAGGCCACCATCACCACCCGAGGCCTCATCGGCTTCGAATTCGAACTCATGAACATGACCAGCGGTCACGGGGTCATGAGCCACCTCTTCAAGGAATACGGCCCATGGGCCGGCGCCATCGCCACCCGCACCAGCGGTACCCTCGTCAGCATGGAAACCGGCGTCGGCACAGGCTACAGCCTCGAAGCCTGCGCCGTCCGCGGCAAGCTCTTCGTCGCCCCAGGCGACTACATCTACGCTGGCATGATCGTCGGCGAAAACCCGCGCGCCGACGACCTCCCAGTCAACCCCTGCAAGGAAAAACACCTCACCAACTTCCGCAGCGCTGGCTCCGAAAAAGGCGACGGCCTCCCACCTCCTCTCAAGTTCTCCCTCGAACGCGCCATCGAATACGTCGCCTCCGACGAACTCGTCGAAGCCACCCCGCAGAACATCCGTCTCCGCAAACGCATCCTCGACCCCAACGAGCGCCGCCGCGTCAAAAAACAGATGGATACCTCCGGCGGAGCCTAACCAACGCGCCACCCCAGCGTAGAACGGACTTTCCAGTCCGTTCCCCAACGATAACTTCCACCGAGCACCCTGTGCTCGCCAAAGGGTTTTCCGGTCCGCCGGAAAACCCTTTGCCGCGCCCACCCCCAACGCAAAACCCCACGTAGAACCCAAACGTAGAACGGACTTTCCAGTCCGTTCCCCCAACACATTCCCCCCCATCCGCGCCCACCCGCGAAATCCGTGGTTCCAAAACCCACCGTCAGCCTCCACCATTCCGACGCACCCCAACCAGGAAATCCCATGTCCGATTTCACTTCATCCGCTGCCGACTTCCAACCAGACCCGGAACTCCAGCAAATCGCTACCCGCGGCGCTGACATCTGCGTGCAGTTCATCCGACACAAATTCGGAAAAACAGCTGACTACTCCGAGGCCTTCCTTCCGGAGATCGAAAACATCCTCCAGCTTCTCCACCTCAGCATGCCATCCGCGAAACCCTCGGAATCCGACATCGAGCAATTCTGCACCATGTTCGGCAGCTACCTCGGAGAAACCTACCGCCGAAATCGCGGCGGTGAATGGGGGGTCTCCTTCGGCAACACCCCCACCCTGAGCTTCGGAGGCGGATACAAAAGCTTCCCATGGGCACGCGTTCACAAGCGCCTCATCAACGGCGAAGAGGATAACGTGCACCACTGGTATCTCGGAATGATTCAGTACGCCTCCAACACAACTCCCACACCGCCACCACTCCCACCTAACTCGGCACCACCACCGCCCTTGCCCCCAAAAAAAGGATTCTTCTCAAAGCTCTTCGGCAGCTGATCCGCCCCAGCTTCCCACCGCCGCCCTCCGCAACTCCAGCACTACCGCCAAAGCCACCAATCGCCCTCCACTTTCACATTCCCGCAACGCGGCACCCGTGATAACATCACCCCGTCCCCAGCCGCCAGCAATCCGCACCATGAAAACCCCATTCCTGCTGGCGCTCGCCCCGTTCCTCACAACCGCTCACGCAGCCGTCATCCAGAACGACGCCACCATCGGAACACACCCGGCGTTCCCCATCGATCGCGCCTTCACCGTCACCTCAGCACAATACCTCGTCATCGAGGTCACCACCAGCGCCCCCGGCCAATTCACCTTCCAGTACTGGAGCATCGCCAATTCCTATGGCCTCTTCCGGGTTTCCCAAGGCACCGTGTTCGACGCCGCATTCGTCAACTCAACACCCGCCTTCGTGAACAACTGGGCCAACCCCGGCACCGGCACGCTGTCTCTCGCCGGGGCCCAGAGCGAGTACCTCGCCTACTGGGATCAGAGCTTCGGTCCACCAACCCTCACCGCCACCAGCGCCGACCGTTTCGGCTGGGCTAGAGTCACCAACGCCGGCGGCAAACTCATCGTCACCGCCAGCGCCACCGCCGACAGCGGCGGCATCATCGTCGGCACCCTCGACCAGATCCCCGAACCCGCCTCCACCTCCCTCCTCACCACCAGCCTCACCGCCCTCTGCACCCGCCGAAACCGCTCCCGCCGTCACCCCTGCAACTCTCCAATCTCCCCACCAGAACGTAGAACGGACTTTCCAGTCCGTTCCCCTTGAAAGCCCTCGTCCCAGACCTCCCATTCCATCCCCATGAGCGCGCCCGAACCCGAGACCACAGACCCCACTGTCCAAAGCGCCTCACAGGATGGCCCCACCTTTGATGGATCCGCACGCACTCTCAGCCAACTCTCTCTCATAACCACTCTCGGAGTGCTCCTTGCGAGGCTCCTCCAGCCGGACCGCGGCATCCAGTTCGGAACCCACCTCTACCTAACACTCGCATTTCTCACCCAGGTAGCGCTCGTGATCGTGCTCTCGGTCATCGCCCTCACCCTCCATCTGCGCAGAAAACTTCGCTGCACTCACCCAACCGGAATTCTCTCTGCCCTCGCCGTCGCCGGACTGCCCGCCCAACTCTACGCCATCGTCACCATCAAGGTAGATGGTTCATCAGTCCCATGATATCCCAGCCGGGAACTTCAATCTCTCCACCACCACGACAACGCCCCAACAGCCAACGCTCATCCCCGCCCGCACCCACATTACTCGGCTAGCCCGCGCATCTCAAAAAAGTCACTCCAACCTCCTTGGACACGCGTCTCGCGCCTTCGCATCTTCGCGTGAGACCCAACCCTCCGAACACGCCATCCGCACTTCTCACTTCAAACTTCTCACTTCCCTCCCCCCTCTCCCAACCAGCCTTTCGCATCTTCGCGTGAGGCCCAACTCTCCGAACACGCCATTCTCACTTCTCACTTCTCACTTCAAACTTCTCACACCACCGCCCCGCCCGATCCTTCCCGTACCTACCCTCCCGCTTCCACCCATCCACCGTCTTCAACCAATGCTTCGCGAGCGCATCTTCCGAGGCACCGATCGCCTTCCTGACCGGCTCAGGACAATTCGGATTCAACGCGAACCAAAGATCGCCAGGATCGCGCCTCTCACGAATCCGCATCAGCTCCTCTTCGCTCAACGCTGGGTTTCCCGCCAGCCCGGCATAGACCGTATGAGACGCATCCGCCGTCAGCCGCTCAATCTGACCGGCCGAAAGATTCCGATTCCGCGCCGCCCCCGAACGCGTGAAGTCGTCTCTGCTCGCAATCGAGACATCCAGTTGCTCCCCGGAAACCCCGGGATGCCGCGCCACCAGAAAGCGCACGTCCGCACTGCCGCTCGACTGGAACTCCGCCACCTCCACCGCCGTCAATGCCTTGCCGTCAATCAGCCGCGCAATCAACTCCGGCGCACAACCGCGCCTCTCCAGATTCAGACGCCCGTTCTTCTCAGGAGCCGCAGGACCAGCAATATTGCACCCGCCAACCATTAGGCAGACCACAAGGGCCGCAGCAAAGGAAAGAACAGTATTCATACAATAGTGAGGGTGCCGACGCTGAGGGGGCGGAATACGGACCAAATTCGCCGCATCACCATCAGCCTCAACCACGCCTCACCATAGCAGAGACCGCACTCTCCACAAGCCCCCTCTCTCCACAAGCCTCTCCCCTCTCCCCAACCCTACGCGTCTTCGCGCGCGACCCATCTCCCACCAACCCCCTCCGCACCCGCCCGCCTCCCCACGCCATCGGCGCACCCTAACACAGCCCGGGGCAACGTCCCGTGTTCACACACAAAAATATCCCCAGCCCTGAAAGGGCGGAACACTCTCCGAGCCCTCTCCTCTCCCCACCCTTCGCCTCCCCGCGTGAGACCCATCTCCACCAGCCCCCTCCGCACCCGCCCGCCTCTCCGCGCCAACGGCGCGCCCTAACATCTACCGGGGCAACGCCCCGGGTTCACACACAAAAATATCCCCAGCCCTGAAAGGGCATAGCACTCTCCAAACCCTCTCCTCCCCCCACCCTTCGCCTCCCCGCGTGAGACCCATCTCCCACCAGCCCCTCCGCACCCACCCGTCTCCCCGCGCCAACGGCGCACCCTAACACCTCCCGGGGCAACGCCCCGGGTGCCCACCCCAAAATATCCC
>JAIXVE010000076.1 GCA_027483175.1 Verrucomicrobiaceae bacterium
CTGAACGATTGGATTGGCCCGCCGGAAAACGGCCGGAGTGACCTCTTCGTCTAGCGGTTAGGACATCGCCCTTTCACGGCGAGTGCACGGGTTCGATTCCCGTAGAGGTCGCCACTTTCTTCACTCAGTGGCCAAAACAGGCAAAGTGACACAGGCATCCCGCCTGCGTCTCACTGCCGCAGCACCCAAAGTGGCACGGGCATCTTGCCTGTGACCTCAACGCCGCAGCACCCAAAGCTGCACAGGCATCCCGCTTGCGTCTCACTGCCGCAGCACCCAAAGTGGCACGGGCATCTTGCCTGTGACCCCATCGCCCCAGCAACCAAAGCTGCACAGGCATCCCGCCTGCGTCTCACTGCCGCAGCACCCAAAGTGGCACGGGCATCTTGCCTGTGACCCCGCTCAGCCCCCCAGAAACCCAGTCAGCGGACTCGTCGCACTCGCCGCATCCCCAACCATCGGCAACCCAGCCTCCCAAGCCTCACGCCCAGCCCACACCGCATCCCGAAATGCCCGCGCAATCCGCACGGGATCCCCCGCCGCCGCAATCGCCGTATTCACCAGCACCGCGTCCGCTCCCATCTCCATCGCCTCCGCCGCATGACTCGGCGCACCCAACCCCGCATCAATCACCACCGGCACACTCGCCTGCTCAATGATGATCTCAATCTGCCGCCGGGTCTCAATCCCTCGATTCGTCCCGATCGGCGACCCCAATGGCATCACCGTCGCCGTCCCAATATCCTGCAGCCGCCTCGCCAGCACCGGATCAGCATTGATGTACGGCAGCACCGTGAATCCCTCCCGCACCAGCACCTCCGCCGCCTTGAACGTCTCAATCGGATCCGGCAGCAGATACCGCGGATCAGGATGAATCTCCAGCTTCACCCACGCCGGCAACCCAGCCGCCACCGCCAACCGCGCCAACCGCACCGCCTCCTCCGCCGTCTGCGCACCACTCGTGTTCGGCAGCAGCAAGTACCGGGTACCATCAAGGTGCTCCAGTATGTCCGCAAACGGATCATGCCCGCCACTCAAATCCGCCCGCCGCAACGCCACCGTCACAATCTCCGTCCCGCTCGCCTCCAGCGCTTCCTTCATCAACCCCGGCGACGCAAACTTCCCAGTCCCGGTCATCAACCGCGACCCGAACGCCCGCCCTGCAATAGTCAGTGTCTCAGCCACAGCAGCACTCAGATACAAACCCGACGGAACAACTCATCCAGCGGCAGCTGAATCCCTATCAGAAAATCCCCGAACTCCGCATACCGCGCACTCACTTCGTCAAACCGCATCTCATACACAATCGCCTTAATCTGATAGGTATCGTGCGCAAACAGCGTCACCCCCCACTCATACTCATCCAATCCAGTCGATCCCGTAATCAGCTGCCTCACCTTCCCATGGTACTTGCGCCCGGTGATCGCATGCCCGCCCATCAGCTTCCGCCGCTCCGCAAACGGCAGCGCATACCAGTTGTTCCCGTCATTCCGCCGCTTCGACATCCCGTAAAAACAGAACACCGGCCAGTCCGGCATGTTCGGATACACCCGGTCCTGCCGGTACTTCGACATGTGCTGATGAAACACCGCCATCTCCGCCTCAAACTCCGGCGTCCCCGCCGCAAAACCCTTCTCCGCCGTAATCTTCGCCCCCTGCTCTTCCTCCGTCGTCGAATACTCAGTCCACTCCGTCATCGAAAAATACGAATACACCGGACTCAGCACATCCGCCCCCATCGCCAGCGTCAGCCGCTTCTCAAACGCATTCGCCGTATTCAAATCCGGCGTCAGCAGCATGAACCCCAGATCCGCCTTCGGACTCACCATCGAAAAATGCAGCACCTGCGTCTGCGGCATCGCCCGATACTCCTGCACCAGCTTCGTCAGCTTCGTCTTCGCACGCATCTGCTCGTCACGCCCCATCGCCTCCCACTGCGACCGCTCAATCCGGTAAAATAAATGCAGCACATGCCAGCCTTCCTGCGGCACCAGCGCCGGGGCCTTCACTGCAGCAGTTTTAGAAAGAGAAACAGGATCACTCACAGCTTTGTTCTTGGTTTGCGGGGATTCACCTCCTCTCTCCGGGTGCCGCCGCCGCTCTGCAACCGTATTAGACGCGCCTCCCCTTCTTCTCCCCATCCTCCCTCCCTCCGCCAACCCGGCCCTTTTCCACCCGCCACACCCGTGCCACCCGTTCCTCTTCCCATGACCCACCCCCAAATCTCGGCCATCCTCTCCTCCGCCGCCGCCATCGATCTCTCCTCCCACCTCCGTCTCCGCTTCACAGGCTCCGACCGCCTCCGCTACCTCAACGGCCAACTCACCAACGACGTCACCAAGGCCTCCCCAAACCTCATCCTCCCAGCCGCCGTCACCAACCTCAAGGGCCGCCTCGAAGCCATCGTCCACCTCCACTCCTCCCCAGACGCCATCTTCCTCGACGCCCCTGCCTCCCTCCGCGACTCTCTCCCTCCTCGTCTCGAAAAATACATCATCGCCGACGATGTCACCGTCGACGATCTCTCGGACTCCTCCTCTCTCATCCACGTCGCCGGTCGCTCCCCAGACCAACTCACCCCCCTCATCTCGGAAACCGAACGCGCCATCGCCCACCCGCGCTTCGGCATCCCCGGCACCGACATCTGGTCCTCCCCAGACCGTCTCGAATTCTGGCTCGCCCAATTCCCCCCACTCTCCCCATCCGACGCCGCCAACCTCATGGTCCTCCACGGTATCCCCGACTGGGACCGCGACCTCTCCGACGGCATCCTCCCACCCGAAGCCCGCATGGAATCAACCCACATCGACTACCACAAGGGCTGCTACATCGGCCAGGAAGTCATCAGCCGCATGCGCACCGCCGGAAAAACCAACCGGCTCCTCGTCCCCGTCCGCATCCCCGACGCCATCCCCGCCGAAGGCTCGCAACTCTTCCTCCCCGACGCCCCCGACTCCCCAGTCGGCACGCTCTCCAGCACCGGCCCCCACCCCGACGGCGGCGCCATCGCCCTCGCATGGCTCCGCCGCGACGCCGGCCCAGGCCCATGGTCCTGTCTCCCCCCTGCCCCACTCGCCGCTCCTCCTTGTTTAGCCTCCCGCATTAGCTAACACCGCGTCTTTCATCATCCCTCCCCACCCTTCACTCCCTCCCATCCCATGACCAAACGCTGGAAAATCGCCGGTATCAACTTCGACCACTTCCACATGGGCGACCTCCTCCGCATGGCCCACAACCACCCGGACGCCGAAATCACCGCCATCTGCGACCCAGACCCCGCCCGCATGGCCGACGCCCAGCGCAATTTCAACCTCCGCGACGACCAACTCTTCACCGATCCCGCCGCCTGTCTCGACACGACCCACCCAGACCTCCTCATCCTCTGCCCAGCCGCCGCCCGTCACGCCGAATGGGTCGAACGCGTCGCCCCATGGGGCATCCCCGTCATGGTCGAAAAACCCTTCGCCGCCTCCGTCGCCGAAGCCGACCGCATGATCGCCGCCATGGCCGCCTCCAACGCCCCGCTCGCCATCAATTGGCCCATCTGCTGGGTCCCCGCCCACGCCACCGCCCGACGTCTCGCCTCCGAAGGCCTCATCGGCACGCTCTCCGAAGTCCACTACTACGGCGGCAACCGCGGCCCACTCTACCACGGCGCTGACAAAATCGAAAAGGAACCCTCCACCGCCGACAAAGCCGCCTCATGGTTCTACAAAGCCTCCGAAGGCGGCGGCTCCCTCCTCGACTACCTCGGCTACGGCGCAACCATCGCCACATGGTTCCTCAACGGCATCGCCCCACTCGAGGTCACCTGCGTCACCGCCGCCTCCGAAGGCCTCGAAGTCGACGAACACAGCATCACCATCGCCCGCTACCCCTTCGGCCTCTGCCGCTTCGAAACCCGCTGGGGCACGTTCACCGACCCATGGACGCATCAGCCCCAACCCAAGTGCGGCTTCATCCTCAAAGGCTCGGAAGGCACCATCGCCTCCTACGACTACGAACCCACCATCCGCGTCCAGACACGCTCCCGCCCCGAAGGCTTCGACGTCCCCGCCGACTCCCTCGCCGCTCCCTTCCGGAATCCCGTCGAATACCTCATCCACTGTCTCTCACATAACCTCCCCATCGAAGGCCCGCTCTCCACCACCACCTCCCGCACCGGCCAACGCATCGTCGACACCGCCTTCCTCAGCGCCCTCCAGAAAAAAACCCTCCCGCTCGTCCCCTGACGCCCGACCCGCGTTTCACAACCGTCCAGCAACACCGGATTCGGGAAACATTCGCGGACCCGCTTCCCGTAGACACCCGCCCCTCCCCGTGCTCCCTCACCCCGCAGCACGTCTCCAAACCGCTCCCTTCCCCAGCTCAGCATGCACTCAATGATCAAATGGTTCGCCCGCAACCACGTGGCCTCGAACCTCCTCATGTGGCTCATGCTCCTCCTCGGAGCCTTCCTCGCATGGAAGAAAATCCCCGTCGAATACTTCCCCGAAAACGAACCCGACGAGGTCCGCGTCTCCATGTCCTACCGCGGTGCCACCCCCGCTGAAGTCGAAGAAGGCATCGTCATTAAACTCGAAAACGCCGTCCGCGACCTCCCCGGCATCCGCGAAATCCGCAGCTATTCCTCCGAAGGTAACGGCGAGATCGAAATCGAAGTCGAAAAAGGCAACGACCCCCGCCAGCTCCTCGACGACATCAAAAACCGCGTCGACGCCATCAATACCTTCACCGCCGACATGGAACGGCCGGTCGTCGCCCTCAACCAGCGCACCATGTCCGCCGTCACCGTCATCGTCGGCGCTGACATGTCCGCCCACGACCTCCGCAGGCTCGGCGAAACCGTCCGCGACCAGCTCACCATGCTCCCAGGCATCACCCTCGCCAATCTCCGCGGGGTCCGCCCATACGAAATCTCCATCGAAATCGCCGAAGAAAGTCTCCGCCGCTACGGCATGTCCATCGCCGATGTCTCCGCCGCCATCCGCCGCAACAGCATCGACATCCCCGCTGGTGGCGTCAAAACCGCCGCCGGTGACGTCCTCCTCCGCACCAAGGGCCAGGCCTACCGCCGCGACGAATTCGAAAACCTCGTCCTCCGCGCCGAACCCAACGGAGCCCGCGTCCTCCTCAAGGACGTCGCCACCATCAGCGACGACTTCAACGAGGACCCGCTCTACTGCATCTACAACGGTAAACCCAGTGTCTTCGTCCGCGTCGAACGCACCGGCGACCAGAACCTCCTCACCGTCACCGATTCCGTCAAGGAATGGATCAAAACCGCCGGCGACCGTCTCCCCGCAGGCGTCGAACTCAGTCTCTGGCGCGACAACTCCCGCCCAGTCCGCGAACGTCTCTCCTACCTCCTCTGGAACGGTCTCCAGGGCGGAGCCCTCGTCTTCATCACCCTAGCCCTCTTCCTCCGCATCTCCTTCGCCTTCTGGGTCGTCCTCGGCATCCCCATCGCCTTCGCCGGCGGCCTCATCGTGATGCACTATCTCGGCTTCACCATCAACATGTTCAGCCTCTTCGGCTTCATCGTCGTCATGGGCATCATCACAGACGACGCCATCGTCGTCGGCGAATCCGTCTACAGTCACGCCAAACTCGGCAAATCCTCCGAAGACGCCGCCATCGAAGGCACGCTCGACGTCGCCACCCCCGTCACCTTCGGCGTCCTCACCGTCGTCGTCGCCTTCCTCCCCCTCCTCGTCATGACCGGCCGCTGGGGCTCCTTCTTCGAACAAATCCCCGTCGTCGTCGTCCCCGTCCTCCTCGCCTCCCTCATCGAAAGCAAACTCATCCTCCCAGCCCACCTCTCCTCCGTAAGATGGGACCGCAAACCATCTCGCTTCGGCCGCATCCAGCAGGGCATCGCCGACTGGCTCGACTCCTTCGTCGTCCAGAAACTCTACCTCCCGGTGCTCAAAGTCGCCATGGAGCACCGCTACGCCACCCTCGCCCTCTTCATCGGCATCCTCGCCCTCAGCTTCGGTACCCTCAAAGGCGGTCACCTCAAATGGGTCCCCTTCCCGCGCTTCCAGTCCGACTCGGTCTCCGGTCAGCTCGAAATGAGCCTCGGCACCCCCGCCCACATCACCGAGGCCCACATGCGCCACATGATCGAAACCGCCGGCACCATCCAGAAAAAATACCTCAACGCCTCCACCGGCCGCAGCGAGGTCATGAACATCATGGCCGTCATGGGCTCCATGGGCGCTAGCATGGCCCGCGTCGGCAGCTCCGGCGCTTCCCACATCTGCGAGGTCGTCCTCGAACTCCCACCTCCCGAAGAACGCACCATCGACACCGAAGCCCTCAAAAGCGAATGGCGTAAACTCATCGGCGAAATCCCCGGTGCCCGCGAACTCCGCTTCCAGGACTCATGGGGCAACGGCCGCGCACCCCTCGACATCCAGATCAGTGGCCAGGACCTCGCCGAAATGCTCGCCGTCTCCGAAAAACTCCAGGACCACATCAAGACCTACGAGGGCATCAACGACGTCTACGACGACTACGCCACCGGCAAACAGGAAATCCAGATTGTTAGCGTCAAACCGGAAGCCGAAGCCCGCGGCGTCACCCGCGAAATCCTCGCCCGCCAGCTCCGCCAGGCCTTCTTCGGCGACGAAGCCCAGCGCATCCAGCGCGGCCGCGACGATGTCCGCGTCATGGTCCGCTACCCCAAAAACGAACGCACCAGTCTCGACAATCTCGAGAAAATGCTCATCCGCGCCCCCGACGGCTCGGAAATCCCTTTCTCCTCCGCCGCCGAATACCGCTTCGGCCGCAGCCCCACTTCCATCCGCCGCTTCAACCGCGCCCGCGTCATCCACGTCCTCGCCGACATCGACCAGAAAGCCGCAGACATCATCGCCGTCCGCGCCGCCATCGACACCCACCTCAAGGAACTCCTCCGCGAACACCCCTCCCTCACGCTCTCCATCGAAGGCGAAGCCCGCGAGGAACGCGAATCCTTCGAAACCCTCATCTGGGGTCTCGTCTTCGTCCTCTTCGCGCTCTACGCGCTCATGGCCATCCCCTTCAAGAGCTACTGGCTCCCCCTCATCATCCTCCTCGTCATCCCCTTCGGCTGGATCGGTGCCGCCCTCGGCCACCTCATCAAGGGCATGGCCATCTCCTTCTTCTCCGTCCTCGGCATGCTCACCCTCAGCGGGGTCGTCGTGAATGACAGTCTCGTCCTCGTCGATTACGTCAATAAATGCCGCGACGAAGGCATGTCCGTCGCCGACGCCGCCCGCGCCGCAGGCACTTCCCGCTTCCGCGCCATCTTCCTCACAAACCTCACCACCTTCGCAGGCCTCGTCCCCATCATCTTCCAGGGCACCCTCAGCGAAAACTTCCTCAACCAGATGTCCATCAGCATCGCCTTCGGCGTCATGTTCTCCTTCACCGTCACGCTCTTCCTCGTCCCCATCAACTACCTCGTCCTCGACGACATCAGCCGTCTCCTCGCACGCCTCCGCCGCCCCTCCCCAGCCCCCCACCAACCCGCTACCCCAGCCTCCACCGTCTGATTTTCATATCAGTCACGGGCCGATTTTGTATGTACGGCCGCCTTGCCGCACCACGTCTCTCCCCTTACCCATTACACCATGCAGAAGCTCCTCATCCTCTCCGCAGGCCTCCTCGCCGCTTCCCCTGCCGCTGCCCAGCGGCTCGAAGTCCTCTTCCTAGGCGACAACGGCCACCACGAACCCGCCGAACGCTTCCCACAGCTCCTCAAGGGCCTCGGGCCCCTCGGCGTCAATCTCACCTACACCAGCAGCGCCGATGACCTGAACCCGGACACCCTCGGGCACTACGACGCCCTCATGGTCTACGCCAACATCGACGCCATCACCCCCCCACAGGAAAAGGCCCTCCTCGATTACGTCCGCAGCGGCCACGGCTTCGTTCCCCTCCACTGCGCCAGCTACTGCTTCCGCAATTCCATGCAGGTCGTCCAGATGATCGGCGGCCAGTTCAAAAGCCACGGCACCGGCACCTTCAACACGTCCATCACCGACCTCAACCACCCCATCATGAAGGGCTTCAAACCCTTCGAAACATGGGACGAAACCTACGTCCACCACCTCGGCAACCCAGACCGCGTCATCCTCCAGAAACGCGAAGACGAACCCTACACATGGGTCCGCTCGGAAGGCAAAGGCCGCGTCTTCTACACCGCCTACGGCCACGACGCCCGCACCTTCGCCAACCCAGGCTTCCATGACCTCGTCTTCCGCGGCACGCTCTGGGCCGTCGGCGACGACCGCGCCGCCAAATTCACCGCATGGAAACCAAAACCATTCGAATACTCCGCCGACGCTCAGGTCCCTAACTACGAGCGCCGCAATCCCGCCCCGCAGCTCCAGCTCCCCCTCCCCGTCGAGGAAAGCCGCAAGCACATCCAGATCCCCGCTGGCTATCGCCTCGAAACCATCGCCACCGAACCGCTCATCTACAATGTCATCGACATGAAATGGGACGAGCTCGGCCGCCCATGGATCGTCGAAACCAAGGACTACCCCAACGTCATCAAAAAACAGGAAGACGGCAGCGACCGCATCTCTTTCCTCGAAGACTCCAACGGCGACGGGCTCATGGATAAATCCACGGTCTTCGCCGACAAGATCAATATCCCCACCAGCATGGTCTTCGCCAACGGCGGGGTCATCGTCAGCGCCGCCCCGGACACCATCTTCCTCAAGGACACCAACGGCGACGGCAAAGCCGACGAACGCAGGATCCTCTTCTCCGGCTGGGGCAAGGGCGACACCCACGCCGGCCCTAGCAACCTCCACTACGGCTTCGACGGCTGGGTCTGGGGCTGCGTCGGCTACTCGGGCTTCGGCGGCGTCGTCGGCGGCGAGGAACACCGCTTCGGTCAGGGGGTCTTCCGCTTCAAACCCGATGGCTCCAAACTCGAATTCCTCGGGCCCACCTCCAACAACACATGGGGCTTCGCCTTCAACGAAAACGGCGACGTCTTCGGCTCCACCGCCAATAACCAGAGCAGCTTCTACATGCCCATCCCCCTCACCGCCGCCAAAGGCGTCGAAGGGTTCGAAATCTATGACCGGCTCCCCGGCATCGATTCCAACAAGCGCATGTGGACCATCATGGATAAACTCCGCCAGGTCGATGTCTTCGGCGGATACACCGCCGCCGCCGGCCACGAAATCTACACCGCTCGGCGCTTCCCCCAGGAAACATGGAACCGCATGGCCCTCGTGACCGAACCCACCGGCCACGTCGTCTACCGCGCCATGCTCAAACAGGAAGGCACTCACTTCACCGCAGAAAACGGCTGGAACCTCATGGCCGGCGCCGACGAATGGGTCGCCCCAGTCCACGCCTCCACCGGCCCCGACGGTGCCGTCTGGGTCAGCGACTGGTACTCGTTCCTCGTCCAGCACAACCCGACCCCTAGCGAAAACAACGGGGGCTTCCGCGCCACCAACGGTCAGGGCAACGCCTTCGTCTCCACGCTCCGCGACACCGAACGCTGCCGCATCTACCGCATCGTCCCGGAAAACTCCAAGGCCCCCGAAGCCCTCAAGCTCTCCAAGGACCAGCCCGCCACGCTCCTCGCCGCCCTCAAATCCGATAACCTCCTCTGGCGTCTCCACGGCCAGCGGCTCATCATCGAACGCGGCCAGCAGGACGTCGTCCCACAACTCCTCGAACTCCTAGCCGACCAGTCCACCGACGCCATCGGCATCAACGGCGGTGCCCTCCACGCGCTCTGGTCTCTCCACGGTCTCGGCGCTGTCCAACCCACCAATCCCGCCGTCCAGCGCGCGGTCCTCGCTTCCCTCAAGCACCCGGCTCAGGGCGTCCGCCGCGCCGCCCTCAAGGTGCTCCCACGCGACGAAGCCACCGTCGCCGCCATCCTCGAAAATCAGCTCCTCGCTGACAAGGAACCGCTCGTCCGTCTCGGCGCGCTCCTCGAACTCTGCTCGCTCCCGCCTTCCGCTCCCGCCGGCGCGGCCATCTACGCCATGAAGGCCGATAAGACAAACATGGAGGACCGCTGGATCCCCTACGGCCGCGCCCTCGCCGCCACCCACCACGCCGAGGGCTTCCTCGCCGCCGCCCTCAAGGACGAACCCGCAGCCGACGCCCCCAAAGAAACAGTCAAACCCGTCGAAGCCCCCAAGAACCTCATCAACAACGGTTCCTTCGAATCCGTCGACGGCAAGCTCCCCACCGGCTGGCAAGTCCGCACCTACTCAGGTTCCGCTACCCACGAGGTCGTCGACGGCGGCCGCAATGGCGGCAAATGCATCCTCATCAACTCCGCCAACGGCGCAGACTCTAGCTTCCACTTCGACCTCGATCTCGACCAGAACTGCGACTACCTCCTCACAGGCTGGGTCAAAACCGAGGACTTCAAACTCAAAGGCGGCCAGGGCGCCATGCTCGAACTCCACATGCTCAACGGCAGGCAACCCACCTCCAAAAAACTCAAGGGCACTAACGACTGGACCCAGGTCGAAATCCGCTTCTCCTCCGGCCGTCAGCGCGAACTCTCCATCAACTGTCTCTACGCAGGCTGGGGCCACGCCACCGGTAAAGCATGGTGGGACGACATCAGTCTCGTCAAACTCGGCCCCTCCAAAGGCGGCGCAGCCATCGCAGGCCTCGAAGACGTCAACTCTCTGGTCGCTCAGAACCTGAACGCCTTCACCCCAGCCGACGCCCTCAAACGCGTCGCCACCCTAGCCGACGCCAAACCGTCCGCCCTCTCCCGCGCCATCAAAACCGCCCTCACTGGAGCCAAGGCCGGTGCCGCCACCGCAGAAACCGAGGAAGAACTCGCCAAAACCCACCAGATCATCCGGGTCAAATCCACCATCGGTACTCTCCAGTACGACGTCAAAGAGTTCTCCGTCAAAGCCGGTCAGCCAGTCGCCATCGTCTACGAAAACCCCGACCAGCTCCAGCACAACCTCATCGTCACCTCCCCTGGCTCCTACGACCGCATCGGCGCTGAAGCCGACAAAATGATGGCCGCCCCGGACGGTCTCGCCCGCTCCTACATCCCAGACGTCCCAGACGTCCTCGCCAAGAGCAAGCTCCTCGACCCCGCTGGCAAAGCCATCATCAAATTCACCCCGGAAAAACCCGGCGACTACCCGTACCTCTGCACGTTCCCAGGCCACTGGCGTCTCATGCACGGCATCATCAAGGCGCGCTGATCCCAGCCGCTCCTAACTCTCCTTCCTCACGGCGGGCCGGGCTCATCACCCGGCCCGCTTTCGTTTCACCACACGCACTCACGCACCCCTCTCCACCCAGCAAACCCCGTCCCGTAGGGACGACCGGTGAATAGCCCCGGGTGGCGCAAAGCGATACCCGGGGTTAACGTACCAATATCAACTCAACCCCGTAGGGGTTGCCCCCTCTCCAACCCAACCACCATTCAACCCTGACACCCAAAAAGAACCCACAATGAAAGTCCTCGATATCGCCTTCTCCTGCTACCCAGTCACCGACATGCCCCGCGCCCGCGCCTTCTACGAAGGCATCCTCGGCCTCACCCTCACCATGGACCACCAGTCCGACGGCGCTCACTGGGTCGAATACGAAATCGGCCCCGCCACCCTCGCCATCGCCATCGCCCCAGGCCTCCAACCCAGCCCCATCGGCTGCTCCGTCGCCCTCGAAGTCGACGACTTCCCCGCCGCCATCGCCTCCCTCCAGGCCGCCAGCATCCCCTTCCAGTTCGGCCCCATCGAAACCCCCGTCTGCCACATGGCCTTCGTCTCCGACCCCGACGGCAACTCCATCGGCATCCACCAGCGCAAACCCTCCCACCACTGATCTCCCCCACGCCATCCCAAAAAGTGGAAGCGGCGTCCCGCCGCTTATCTCCCCACCTGCCCTCTCCGAACAAGCTAGCCGAAGGCTCTGGACTGCTGTGAGCATCACAGCTCTCTCTGCGCACGGAGTGCGCCTACTCGCTCTCCCCACAAGGCTCAAAGTGACACCAGCCATCATGCCTCAGACACTACCCCGCAAACCCTCCCACCACTGATCTCCCCCATGTCATCCTCCGGCCTAGCCATCCCCATCCTCCCCAGCCGCTCACTCCCCCATACCCTCGCCTTCTACCAGCGACTCGGCTTCTCCGGCGCCATCCACCCGCACGGCCAATACGCCATCCTCACCCGCGGCTCCCTCGAACTCCACTTCCATCACCACCCCAACCTCATCCCGGAGACCTCCTCAGCCATGTGCTACCTCCGCGTCCCCGACGTCCACCTCCTCTTCTCCGACTTCTCCTCCGCCACCCTCCCCTCCCACGGCATCCCCCGCATCGACCCGCTCTCCCCCAAACCATGGGGCATGCTCGAATTCTCCATCGTCGACCCCGACGGCACCCTCCTCCGCATCGGCCAACCCACCTGACCGAACTCCCCCTCCTCAAATCGAAAACTCCCCGGACACCGCCTCCCTCCGCCGCGCCCCTTTGTCCAGCACCGTCAGGTTCTTCTCCTCGTAGATCACCAGCGAACTCGCATCCAGCGCCCCGTTCTCTAAACGCCTCATCCCCCCGGCATCGTCCCCGGGAAATCTCACACGATTTCCAGAGTAGCCGACCTTTTGCCATCAACGCACATCGCGGCGCCGACGCGGCGCCATGACCCCGGACAGCCCCAATGCGAACAGAGCCGCAGAAGTCGGCTCGGGAATCACTGTGATCGCGATCTGCTGGCCATTATCGAAGGTCATGAAAGCAGGACCAGTGAGGAAGCTGGCGTCCGGCACCGTAATCGACCGCAGATCGATCGAATAGGAACCGGTAACGTCACCTCCGAAACCCAGATTTGCAATCTGCCCGTAAGACCCAACCCAACCGTCGCTGAACTGCGTCAGCGTGAGCGTCGGCGAAATGGTGCCCAACCCGTCCCAGACGGGAAACGACAACTGCTCTTCAGGTCCGAAACTTCCGGCCGCGCTGATGCCCGCGCCGCTGGCGAGTGTGCCAGCGAAATCTCCCATGAACACCGGACCATCGACATAGCCGATCGCCCAACGGAAACTGTAGATGAAGCCGCCGCCCGAGAACCCGGCCACAAGTTCATGCTGCACATTGGCGTTCTCAGGGTTCCAGTTGCGAGACCCACTGAAATCCCACCGGAATGTCAGCGGGGCACCGGACGTGATGCCGGTGATGCTGACATCACTGGTCGACCGGGCGTCCGCCGTGCCGGAAATCGCAGTGAAAAAACCCCCACTGGTCGCACCAGAGACGGTAGTGCTGGTGCGGGTGGTGATAGCTGTGAAACCGCTGGCGGCAGCACTTGCACTGACGGCCAGCGGGCCGGTGACGGTTTGACTGTCACCCCCAGCCACCGCACTCAGGGTAGTCGCAGCCGACAATGACGGACCGGTTGCACATGCCAACAAAAACGCTGCCGGAGCGATGATGTGCAAGGACGCTGATTGTCGGAAAGATCGTGGGAGCATGCGAATCGGCTCGATGGACATGAGGTGGCTTATTGTGGGTGACAGCCCTGTTGTCAAGCCAATAACAGGGACTGACGGAGAGCAAACCTCTGAAACGAGTCCAGCCATATCAAATGCAGCGGCAGGGCGGCTCCCGGGTTATTCTAAAGGGTCCGACTGCGAATTCATGCGGAACCCCCAGGAGCGCTGCCGTCCCCGAGCGGCCACTCTTCCTTTGAGCCGGCAGGAAGTCTATCATCTTCTTGTGCAACTTGCTCCTCCTGAGCTGGCATCTGTCCAGCACCACAACACCGCGCCGTGAACCCGGCGTCAATCTGTCACCAGAACGGGAGCGGTCATCCTTCAACTGCCACCCCCACCCCCTCACTTCCCGCCCGTCCCGCCATTCCCCTCACTGAAACTCCCCTTGATCCCCCCCAGCGCCCCTAACACCCCAGTCGCCTCATACGGCAGGTACACCACCTTGTTATCCTTCCCGCTCGTGAACAACACCACAGAACATCCCGTTCAGCACTGCGATCAACTCAGCACCCCTGCCCCGCTCTGCCGCACCTACTCCTGCACAGCGTCCATCAGCGTTCGCAGCGGCAGAAACAGCGTCAGCGGCTGCTTAGGCAGTGGCACGAATTGAAATCGCCCGTAGAACCTCGCAGCATCGTCATCCTTGGCATCGACGAACAAAGCCGCAATGCCGATGCTGTCCGCTATCTGGGCAACCTTCTTCAGGGCCGCGTACATCAACACAGTACCGATTCTCTGCCCCTGCATCGCCTTGGCCACAGCCAGACGCCCAAGACGCGCAGCAGGAATCGATCTCGGCAGCTTTTTTGCCACCGCAGGCGGAAGAACCGCCCCCGTGACTTCAAAGGCGGAAAGCGAAAAGAAGCCGAGTATCGGCTTCGGCGTTCGAGCATCCGCCTCCACCATCACAAACGTGCGGGCAACCCCACGCTCATTGTGCTGCCGTGCCACCTGTTGCAGGAAGCGGTTCAACGGCTCAGAGCCGCAATCAAACCCCTCCCTGTCGTGTGTCGCATCCAGAAGCTCAATAACCCTACTCACGGATCATATCACGGTAGGCCTTGCCTGCTTCCCGCAAGGCTGCGCATGGGGCCGGCGGATTCTCCAGCAGTTTGGCGAACAACGCTGCGTCCTTCCCGCCCAACTGGATCGTCTGCTCTGCAGCCAGCAGTTCAGTGGCCTTCTCCACAGCAGCAGTCACCACAAAGCTGTTCACTGGCACCCCCAGATACGCGGCAGCCTGCTCCAGCAGCATCTGAATGGATGTCGGCACTCGGGCGGTGATGCGGGATTTCGGTCCAACGGTAGTCGCAGCCATAAAATTCTTCCTGAACTGGTGTCCTGTCGATCACGCACTCTACCGCGCCCTGAACCTGGTGTCAATCTGTCACCAGAACGGGAGCAGTCATTCTTCAACTGGCACCCCACCCCCTCGCTTCCCGCCCGTCCCTCCATTCCCCTCACTGAAAATCCCCTTGATCCCTCCCAGCGCTCCTAACACCCCAGTCGCCTCATACGGCAGGTACACCACCTTGTTATCCTTCCCGCTCGTGATGTCCCTCAAGGTCTCCACATACTGCCGCGCAATCAGATACGCCGCCGGATCCGTCTTGCTCCCCGCCAGAGCCTCCGTCACCTCCCGGATCGCCTGAGCCTGCGCCTGCGCCATCCGCTCCATCGCCTTCGCCTCCCCGTCAGCCCTCAGAATCGCCGCCTGCCGCTCACCCTCCGCTGTATTCACCGCCGCCTCACGAATCCCCTCCGCCTCCAGCACCGCCGCACCCTTCGATCCCTCCGCCGATAGAATCTGCGCCCTCCGGTCCCGCTCCGCTCGCATCTGCTTCTCCATCGCCTGCTGCACATCCAGCGGCGGCGTGATGTCCTGCAACTCCACACGGTTCACCTTCACTCCCCACTTGTTCGTCGCCTCGTCCAGAATCGCCCCCAGCTTCTTGTTCACCGTGTCCCGACTCACCAGACACTCGTCCAGATCCAGCTCCCCAATGATGTTCCGCAAGGTCGTCTGCGTCAGCTTCTCAATCGCATCCGGCAGATTGTTGATCTCATACACGCTCCTCATCGGATCCGTAATCTGAAAATACACCAGCGCATTGATCAGAATCGACACGTTGTCCCGCGTGATCACGCTCTGCCGCGGAAAATCATACACCGCCTCCCGCAGATCAATCCGCGCCAGCGTCCGGTTGATATACAGAATCCCGCCCTTCTGCGCATTCTCCGTATACCGCCACGTGATCGCACGCGGCCGGTCCACAATCGGCCAGATCACATTCACCCCGCTGTTCAGCGTCCTGTGATACCTCCCCAGCCGCTCGATCACCATCGTCTCGGAATGCCTCACAATCCTCAGACCGAGCACCGCAAAAACCACAATCGCAGCAACGAGAAACAGCAGAATCGAAGTGATAGGATCCATTTCAGCAGGGGGTTGTTCGGACAAATCTAGAATGTCCACCCCCACCAAAGCACATCCTCCGCCCCGCGGGAGCGCGAATTCTCCCCATATTCCACCCCCTCCCGCACCCGCATTTCTCCCCTTTGCACTCCGCCCCACTCATGCTACAGCCAGCCGCTTCTCTTGCCATGAAGCACCTTCTGTCTCTGCAGTCCGCCTCCGCGCGGGACATGCGCCGCGTTCTCGAACTCGCGCTCCAGCTCAAACGCGACCGCGCCAATCTCTCCTTCCGCCCGCTCGAAGGTCAGTCATGGGCCATGATCTTCACCAAAGCCTCCACCCGCACCCGCGTCAGCTTCGAAGTCGGTATCCAGGAACTCGGCGGCCGCGTCCTCTACCTCAGCCCACGCGATACCCAGCTCGGCCGCGGCGAACCCCTCCGCGACACCGCCCGCGTCCTCGGCCGCATGGTCCACGGCGCAGTCATCCGCACCTTCGCCCAATCCGATGTCGAGGAATTCGCCGAACTCTCCGGCATCCCCACCATCAACGCCCTCACCGACGCAGAACACCCCTGCCAGATCCTCGCCGACATCCAGACGCTCATCGAACGCCGCGGCTCCCTCGAAGGCCGCAAGGTCGTCTTCCTCGGCGACGGCGATAACAACGTCGCCCGCTCATGGATGTGGGCCGCAGAAAAACTCGGCTTCCAGTTCGTCATCAGCGCCCCCGAAGGCTACCAGCCTCCCCAAAAGTTCCTCCGCAAATTCAAAAGCGGCAACGTCTCCGTCGAACCAAACCCCATCAAAGCCGTCAAAAACGCCGACGTCCTCTACACCGACGTCTGGGTCAGCATGGGCCAGGAAGATGAAGCCGCTAAACGCATCGCCGACCTCGAAGCCTACCAGATCAACTCCGCCCTCGTCGCCCGCGCCGCCAAAGACGCCCTCGTCATGCACTGCCTCCCAGCCTACCGCGAAAAGGAAATCACCGCCGAAGTCCTCGAAGCCCACGCCGACACCATCTTCTCAGAAGCAGAAAACCGCCTCCACGCCCAGAAAGCCATCCTCACCATCCTCCAGCAGGACCGCACCGGCAAATAACACTCCACAATCCCCCTCACCGGAAATCGTGCGACTCCGGCAGCACCCCAGGCAGCGGCGTCCGCAACGCCCGCACCTTCCACGCCCGCAAATGCGTCACCCCGTCCGCTGTCTGCACCGCCCCCTCAATCTCCAGAAACCGCTCCTCCGCAATCACTAACCGGTTCTTCTCGTACACGTCAGGGTACACCACCGCATTCACCGTCCCAGTCTCATCCTCAAGACTGATGAACACAATCCCCTTCGCCGTCCCCGGCCGCTGCCGGCAGATCACCATCCCTGCCGCCCTCACCCGCTGATGCGCCGGCACCCCCGCCAACTCCGCCGCCACCGTCACCCCAGCCAGCCCCGGCCTCAACAGCTTCATCGGATGCGGCCCCAGCGTCAGCCCCGTCGTCTCATAGTCCGCCCCCAGCCGCTCCCCAGCCGTCATCATCTCCAGCGGCCCTTCCTCACGAGTCTCCGCCCACGCAAATAAATCGTCAGGATCCCGCGGCACCTCCACCCGCCACTGCGCCTCACGCCGGTGCCGACTCAACCCAGCCAGCGCCCCAGCCGCCGCCAGACTCCTCAACCGCCCGCGCCCCAACCCACTCCTCACCTGAAAATCCGCCAGCGACACAAACTCCCCTCTCCCTCGTTCCCGCTCCAGCCGCTCCCCCTCCTCCCTCGTCATCCCACGCAGCAGACAATACCCCATCCTCACACTCCCATCCGCCTCCACACCACACCGCCACCCGCTCGACTGCACACACACCGGCCTCACCCTCACCCCATGCCGCCGCGCATCCTGCACCAGCGTCGCCGGCGCATAAAACCCCATCGGCTGATTGTTCAGCAACCCGCAGTAAAACTCCGCCGCACGATGCACCTTCAACCAGCAGCTCGCATACGCCAGTAACGCAAAACTGATCGCGTGACTCTCCGGAAACCCATACACCGCAAACGACTGCACCGCCTTCGCCACCCGCTCAATCACCCCTGGATCCGTCCCGTTCGCCCCCATCCCCGCACGCAGCTTCTCACACACCGCCGCCATCCGCTCCGGCGACCGGTTGAAACTCAGCGCCCGCCTCAATTCCTCAGCCTCCGCCGCACTGAAATTCGCCATCACCATCGCAATCTGCAGCAACTGCTCCTGAAACAACGGCACCCCCAATGTCCGCTCCAGCACAGGCTTCAACCGCTCGTCAAAATACTCCACCACAGCCCTCCCCTGCCGCCGCTCCAGATACGGATGCAGCATCTCCCCCTGAATCGGCCCAGGCCGGATGATCGCCACCTCCACCACCACATCGTAAAAACACTCCGGCCTCATCCGCGGCAGCGTCGCCATCTGCGCACGACTCTCAATCTGAAACACCCCCACCGTGTCCGCCCGCTGCATCATCTCATACGTCGCCCCATCATCCTTCGGAATCGACGCCAGATCCACCGGCCTCCCCCGATCCTGACACATCTCCAGCGTGTCCTGCAGCACCGCCATCATCCCCAACCCCAGCAGATCCACTTTGACCAACCCCAGATCCGCACAGTCATCCTTGTCCCACTGCGCCACCACCCGACCCTCCATCCCCGCTCGCTCCAGCGGCACCACCCCGCTCAGCTTCCCCTCACAGATAATCATCCCCCCACTGTGCTGCCCAAGATGCCTCGGCAACCCCCGCATCCTCCCATACAACTCCACCGCCGCCCCTAGCCGCGGATGCTCCGCCGGCAACCCAGCCTTCAGTATCTGCTCCCGCAACTCCAGGGTGTGCGGAAAATCCCCTCCCCCGAACAACCGACTGAACCGGTCCAGCACATCCAGCGGAAACCCCAGCGCCTTCCCAATCTCCCGCATCGCACTCCGCCCGCGATACGTGATCACATTCGCCGTCATCGCCGCCCCGTCCGGCCCCCACCTCCGGTACACTTCCTGAATCACCCGCTCCCGCCTCTCCCCCGACGGCAGATCCAGATCAATGTCCGGCCACGATGTCCTCCCCTCACTCAAAAACCGCTCGAACAACAACCGGCACGCCACAGGATCACACGCCGTGATCCCCAGCGCATAACACACCACACTGTTCGCCGCACTCCCACGCCCCTGCACCAGTATGTTCGCCGCCGTGCAGAAATTCACAATGTCCCACACCAGCAGAAAATACCCGCTGAACCCCAGCCGCCCGATCACTCCTAACTCATGCTCAAGCTGCCGGTGATGCGCCCGCCCCAGATGCCCATAACGCGACCGCGCCCCCGCCATCGTCACCTTCCTCAGAAAACTCTCCGCCGTCTCCCCCGCAGGCACCGGATACGCCGGAAACTCATACCCGGGATCCTCCAGCGAAAACTCCAGCCGCTCCGCCAACCGCTCCGTCCCCGCCAGCGCCTCCGGCATATCCCCAAACAATGCCCGCATCGCCGACGGCGCACGCAGACACCGCTCCTCATTCGCCGCCAGCAGCCGCCCAGCCCCATCCAAAGACGTGTGATGCCGCGCACAGCTGAACACATCCATCACCGCTCGGTCCTCCCTCACCGCATGCGATACCCCACTCGACGCCATCAACGGCAACCGCAACGCCCCCGCCAGATCCCGCAACGCACGCTCCCACACCTCCTCCCCTCGCCGCAACTGCCGCTGCACCTCCACATAAACGCCCCCCTCCCCGAATACCCGCACCAGCCGCTCCGCCGCCACCCGCGCCCCCCCCGGATCACCACGCGCCAGCGCCCGCCGCACCGGCCCCTCCTCGTCCCCCGTCAGCACCACTAACCCCTCCGCAAACTCCGGCAGATCATCCCACCGCACCGGTGCCTCCGCCTTCGTCCCCCGCAACTTCGCCTTCGTAATCAACCGACACAAATGCCGGTACCCCGTCAGGCTCTCCACCAGCACCGGCAACACCACCCCATCCTCCATCGTCAACTCCGCCCCAGTCACCGCCCGAATCCCCGCTGCCTTCGCCGCCTTCAAAAACCGCGGTGCCCCATACACCCCATCCCGATCCGTCAACCCCACCACCCCCAACCCTAACTCCCCAGCACGCGCCACCAGAGCCTCCGGCGTCGACGCCCCGCGCAGAAAACTGAACGCGCTCCGCATGTGCAGCTCCGCCTTCATGCCCACATCCCTTCCCCCGAACGCACCACCGCCGACTCCATGCACCCATCCACATACCACTCCCCCTCCTCACGCCTCAGACGCCACAAACTCCCATCCACCATCGCCACCTCCCATTCCTCACAACGCCACCCGCCCCCAGCCTCCCACCACTGCCCTGACAAACGCCACGGCCCCCGGCTCTCCACCACCCGACCACGCACTGCCGCACTCTCCACACGCACCGGCCGCCACCCCTCCACCACCACACGCACCGGCATCGGCGGCCGAAACCGATGCAGCGGCAACCCGCTCGTCATGTCCCGCTCCGCCTCCCGCACCCCCACCACACGCTGAAACGCCGGAGCCTCCATGCGCCACCGGTCCGGCCGATGGCTGTCCTCCACCACCGCCACCCCCGCCCGTCCCTCCCCAGTCAACGCCAGCAACCGCGCCATCGTCTCCCCAAACCGATTCGGATCCCGCAACGCACTCTCAAATAACTGAAACTGCGTCGCCTCCGCCACCCCAGGAAACAACTCCAGCACCACCCCGCTCGGCCCACGCTCCAACCGCAACGTCTCCAAGTGCGTGTGCAGAATCCGAAACAATAACCCCGCATCCGCCGACGGCGTCGGCACCGTGAACGTCCGCTCCACCGGCTCCCCTCCCTCCACCAGTATCGTCAGCCGCATCACCCCAGCCACCCGCCACGTCGCCCGCAACCGCAGCGTCAATTGATCCAGAAACCGCCTCAACACAAACAACAGCGGCTCCAGCGTCTCCACCGGATGCTCAAAATCCATCCCCTCACGGTACTCCACCTCCCCAACCTCACACCGCAACGGCCGCTCCACCCGCCCAGCCGCCAACTCCCACAACCTCGCCGCCTCAGGCCCCAGCCGATCCGCCGTCTCCGCATACGGCAACGCCGTCAACTGCCCAGCCGTCCGCACTCCCCATCCCTCCAGCACCGCCAGCAACCCACTCGGTGGCCCCAGATCCCGTAACGCAATCCGCCGCAGAAACGCCGACGGCTCCGTCACCACCAGCACCGGCCTCGCCCGCCGCGACGCCAGCAACGCCAAATCAGGATTCGGCCCCACCCCCACTCGCGCCTCCAGCAGACACGCCCGCATCGCCTCCACCGCCCGCGCCCCCAACACCTCCCAATCCCGCTCCCGCGACCTCCCCACCCCAACCGTCACCACCCCCGCCGACGTCGCCTCCACCTCCGGCGAAAACATCGCCCCAGCCTGCAGCAACGCCTGCATCGCCGACTTCTCCTGCCTCACATCCCGCGACAACAACACCACCCCGCTGCACCGCGCCAACGCCTGCACCGCCGCCTGCCCAGGCCTCACCCCCGCACGCCACGCCGCCCCATTCACCGCCAGCACAGGATGCCGGTGCCCCACAGGATCCGTCACCGCCAATGGCAGATCCGGTGGATCATCCCGCCACCGACGCAACGCCTGCAGCGGAAACCCTGGCAACTGAATCACTAAATGCATGCTCGTCTCTTCTTCAGGTTCATCTTCACATTCATCCCTCCACTCACGCCGTCCTCACTCGGTACACCACCCGCCGCCGCTCCACCCTCACCCCTAACCCCACACAAAGCCCCTCCCGCAGCTCCCCCTGCAACCCCAGCCCACCCCCCACCCGCAACAACAACCGCAACCGCGCCGACTCCACCGCAGGCTCCCGCGTAAACACCACCAGCGTCGCCACAGACCCCTCCACCAACCGCTGCAACCGATGCCACACCGCCATCGGCAACCGCAACAACTCCCGCCGCCCCAAATGCATCAGATCCACCAGCACCAACGGCAGATTCCCATCCCTCAATAACAAATCCGCCGCCGCCAACCCCTGCACCGCATCCCGCGGCTGCACCCACAACAACCGCTCCAGCCATCCCTCCGGACACCCGCACGGATCAAACCCCACCGCCGGATCAATCAACGCCGCAAAACCTCCCTCCCTCACCACCGCCCCAATCAACGCATGCCTCATCAACGCCCCAGACGCCATCGACCCAGCACACTCCGTCAACGCACTCCGCGGCAACCCACCCACCTCCCCATCCACCGCCTCCACCCCAGTCCGAAAATATGTCTCCTCCACAGGCGCAGGCCCAGGAAACTTCTCCGCTATCAAACTCCTCAATGACTCAATCGTCGCCATAACTTCTTCAATTCATCGCCTTCATGATCCTCATCACGTCGCACGCCCCTCACACGTGCCTCACCAACCCCCGAAACACCCCCGCAAACGTCACCAACTCCGCACGCACCACCAAATCCCCATACGCAGGATTCGCCGCCCTCAGCCGCACCTGATCCCCCTCGAAAAATACCCGCTTCAACGTCGCCTCCCGCTCATCCCCCACACACACCGCCGCAATCATCCCCTGCAACACCTCCATGTCCGGCCGCAACAACACCAGATCCCCATCCAGAATCCCATCCCCAACCATCGAATCCCCACTCACCCGCAGCAGAAAATCCCCACTCCGATGCGGCAGCAACTCCGACGGCGTGAAATACTCCTCCGCCTGCTGCACCGCCTCCGCCAGCGGCCCCGCAGGAATCCGCCCCACCAACGGCAACGCCACCCGACGCCGCAACACCGGCGAATCCTCGTCCGCCACCACCCGCAACCCCCGCGCCTTCCCAGGATCCCTCAGCAACACCCCCTTCCGCTCAAGACTCTCCACATGCAGCGACGCCGCCCGCGGACTCGCAAACCCACAGTGCGCCGCAATCTCCCGAATCGTCGGCGGCGAATCCCCCCCAGCCTCCCTCCGGCGAATAAACGCCAGCACTTGCTCCTGCCGCTCTGTCAGTGATTCCGGTGACATGTATTCATTTGTATACATCCATCCGCCGCTGTCAAGAAATTCACCGCCGATTTTCAAAGATTGCCTCCCACCCCCTCCCTCCCACACAATCCCACACTCATGACTCCCCTCCCCGCCTCCCTCCTCCTCACCTCCACCCTCCTCTCCTCCCTCGCCCTCGCCGACGACCCCACCCCGCGACCCTCCCTCGGCAGAATCGTCCGCGAAGACCCTGCCCTCGACGCCCTCCTCGCCCCCGACGCCTCCCTCGAAGTCCTCGCCTCAGGTCTCAATTGGTCCGAAGGCCCCGTCTGGATGCCCTCCCTCAACGCCGTCCTCTTCTCCGACGTCCCCGAAAACCACGTCCTCAAATGGAAGGAAGGCGAAGGGCTCTCAGTCTTCATGAAACCCAGCGGCTACACCGGACTCCCTCCCTACAGCCGCGAACCCGGCAGCAATGGCCTCGCCCTCGACCCCTCAGGCCGTCTCACCTTCTGCGAACACGGCGACCGCCGCGTCTCCGTCCTCACCAAAAACGGCGGCAAACGCACGCTCGCAGACAACTTCAACGGCCGCCGCCTCAACAGCCCAAACGACCTCTGCTTCGACAAAGCTGGCAATCTCTACTTCACCGACCCTCCCTACGGTCTCCCCAAAGGCCCCGCCGACAAGGAAACCCGCGAACTCGACTGGAACGGGGTCTACAAGGTCTCCCCAGAAGGCGTCATCTCCCTCCTCACCAAAGAAATGACGTTCCCTAACGGCATCGCCCTCAGCCCCGACGAGAAAACCCTCTACGTCGCCCAGTCCGACGGCAACGCCGCCCTCTGGAAAGCCTTCCCCATCAACCCAGACGGCTCCCTCGGCACCTCACGCATCCTCGCCGATGTCACCCCCATGGCCAAAAGCGGCAACTTCAAAGGCGGCTGCGACGGCCTCAAAGTCGATACCGCCGGCAACCTCTGGGCCACCGGCCCAGGCGGCGTCCACATCATGACCCCGGACGGTAAACGCCTCGGCCGCATCGAAACCTTCATGCCAAACGGCAACTGCTGCTTCGGCGACGACGGCAGCTCCCTCTACATCTGCGCCGACGCCTTCCTCACAAGAATCCGCACCAAAGTCACCGGCTCAGGCTTCCAGAAATAACCCTCCACACTAGCCACCCAAAGGCTCTCAACCACTGCCAGAATCGCAACCCCCGGGGCGTGCGGAGCACTCGCGGCCACCATCCGTTCTCGCCCCCGGGCACGTGAGGCTCCGTACTCGCCCCTCTCCCCACACGCCCCGTCCCGTAGGGACGACCGATCAATAACCCCGGGTGTCGCCTCGCGATACCCGGGGCAACCATCCCAATATCCTCACAACCCCGTACGGGCATACGCGTCAACTTAAGGGCTTTTCCCCTTTCACGAAGGACTTCTTCTCCATCACCCGCCTGAGCACAAACGTGTTCCGATCCTCTACCAGCCATTCCAGCTCTTCTCCTTTTTCAATCAGGGCAGCCTCCGCAAGCGATGCTGGAAAATTGACATAATACGACTTCGTCGAACCGCGTTCGACCCGCTGAATCTTGACTTTGTGGCCCATAATCCGAATTTATTTTGTTATTCCTGTTGACAATGATAGTATATGTACTATTATTAGCGCATGAGAAGCAAGTTGAACGCGTCCCGCACGAAATCCTAACGACTCCAATCCGGGAAACCTCCCGGTCGGCCCCGTCGAAATCCCGGCAGAACTCATCAACCAACTCGCCCGGGAATCAGGTTTCATCAAACGCCGGTCCCGGAAGATCGCTCCCGCTGATCTTGTTGGCGCGGTCCTGACCGAGTGCTCTTCCGGTTCCCCCAGCTACAATGATCTTGCCGCGTCTATCGGCGACGCCACCGGGGCCACTCTGTCACGGCAGGCCGTC